>CAYMRT010000043.1:0-13775 GCA_964392885.1 uncultured Desulfobacterales bacterium
TAGCCAATCTTTTATTTAGAATTGGGGGCATATTTTTTTCATGATTGGTGAGATTATAGCCATTGGTGACGAACTACTATCTGGTAGAGTTCTCAATACAACAAGTAGATTTATTGCATCTAGGCTTTTCTCTTCAGGACACATCTTAAAAAAAATCACTGTAGTTGGAGATGAGTTTAAAGATATAAAAAATGTCCTTATTTCTGCTATTGAAACTTGCCAGTTTGTAATAATAACTGGAGGCTTAGGCCCAACTACTGATGATATAACAAATGAGGCAGTCTCAAAGAGCCTAGGCATTCCTCTTGTTAAAAATTTACAAGTAGAAAAGCAAATTGAGAAAATGGAGCATCATCTTGGTGAGGAGGCCTCTGAACAGTTTAAGAAAAAACTTGTAATGCTTCCTGAAGGTGCAATACTTTTAAATCCCAAAGGTAATGCTGCGGGTTATGAGCTTGATTATAATGGAGTTTATCTCTTTTTTTTACCTGGGGTTCCAGATCAATTAGAAGATCATTTAATAAAAAGGGTTATTCCTCGTCTCAATACATTAGACAAGAAGAGGCCTTTTGTATTGCAGGAGATATTTAAAATTTTTGGCCTTAGTGAAATTGAAGTAAACCTTAGAATTGAGAAGATATTAGAAATAGATCGAAGTATCAAAATTGGCTATTATCCTGTTTTTCCAGAGGTACATATAAGTATTACAGTTATTGATAATGAACAAGGGAAAGCACAAAAAAAGCTTGATGAGGTTTCTAAACAAATTTTTTATGAGTTTGATGAGTACATTGTAGCAAGAGGCGAAGATGGCAGCCTTTCAAAGACTGTTGGAAAGCTACTTGAAAAAAGAGGTTTTATGCTTGCTTGTGCCGAATCATGTACAGGAGGACTTTTAGGAGCAACAATTACAGATATACCTGGTAGCTCTAATTGGTTTGATCGTTCAATTGTTACATATAGCAATAGAGCAAAACAAGAACAGTTGAATGTTTCTTCTACTACTTTAGACAGATTTGGGGCAGTGAGTAGAAATACTGCATTAGAGATGGTTAGAGGTGTACGAAATGTAACAGGATGTGAATGTGCATTGGCTATAACTGGTATAGCAGGCCCAGGTGGTGGAACTAAAGAAAAGCCTGTAGGAACTGTATATATTGCAATGTCTGTGGAGAATAAGGAACTTGTGCATCGTTTTTTGTTTCCTGGCTCAAGAAATGAAGTTAGGACTCTTACCGTAGAGACCTCTCTTGATTGGTTAAGGAGATATTTAAGGTATGATTCGTTGCTTCCTGGCTATAAACCTGTCGAGTGAAATAAGGCAGTTTATTAAGGCTTCTTTTGCAAAGTGGCGTTCCGTAAATTGTAAAGTTAAATGGGTGCAGCCAGAAAATTCACATATAACTTTAAAGTTTTTGGGAAACGTTGAAACGGCGAAATTGGCCGATATAAACAGAGGAATTGAAGAAGTTGTTAAAGGTTTTGGTAAATTTGAATTGTCTCTTTCCTCTCCTGGAGTTTTCCCAAATCCCAAAAGGCCTAGAATATTATGGTTAGGTTTAGATGGAGAGATTAAAAGACTAGCAGAACTACAAAATAAGATAGATACTTTTTTAATAGATTTTGGATTTGAGCCAGAGAAAAAAGGTTTTGTCCCTCATATAACAGTTGGTAGGATCAAAAAAGCTCCTTTTAAAGTGAATTTGGAATCGTTTTTAAAAAGTAGCGTTCCAAGTTATAAATTTCATATAAGAGAATTTTATCTAATGCAAAGTACGCTTACTCCTAAGGGACCTATTTATACAGAGCTTAAGTCTTTTCTTCTTTAAGAATTATATCATTTTTGCTTAATTCATTTAAAATGTGGACAAACAATTTCAAATAAATATTATTTAAATAAGATTTTTCCATTTCGTCTTTTCATGAACACTAAGCATATTTAATAAAGTACTTGTCTTTAAGTTTCATATATTATTTCCGAAAAGATTAAAAGAATGCTCTTTTTTAGGAGGATTTCCCCTTTATGCAAGACAAGGGCCCCAAAAGTTTAGGTAAAGCCATAATTTTTAGGGCTGGACAAAGACTTTGGGCTTGTGAGCTTAATAAGGTTAAAGAAATAGTGCGTACTACGCATATTACTCCTCTTCCAAATGCATTAAAAGGAGTTCTTGGAGTTATAAATGTTCGTGGAGAGGTACTCCCTGTACTATATACATGGCCAGGCCAAAAGAATAAGCGTCTGTTAAGCAATGAGTTATATAAGCAAAAAAAAACTAAGACTATTATTCTTTTAAAGGATAATCAGAACTCCATAGGTATTCTAGTTGATGAAGTAAAGACGCTAGAAGAAATACATGCTTATGATCTAGGTGAAATAAAAGATGAATCTCTTTGTGTAGTCTATCTGTCGAACTCAGGGCAAATCCCTTTAGTAGATGGCAAACTAATTATTGAGCATTTAAAGAGTAACTAATAACTAATTAATCTTAAGTTATGTATAGTTTGGATGTAATAATTAAACAAAAAAATTAAGTATAAAGTCAAAAGAGTTAAAAAACAAAGGAGGAAGAAATGATAAGCTCTTTGTTACACTTTAAAGATATGAAAATTCAAAATAAGGTGCTGTTTCTGATCTTTTTGACAGGAATAGTAGCACTTACAACACAAGCTTATCATTTTTATGCCATCCATAACATACTAAAGGAAGAAGGGCATAAAAAATTGCAGTTAATTGCCACAGGGCTAGCAGAATCTTTTGATGGATTTTGGGAAAACAGGCTTAATGATATTAGAACTCTCACCACTCTAGATTCAATAAAAACCGCTATTGTAGATGGAAACGGCTTTGCTGGTGCAAATAGTTTTTTAAGAAAGATGGTGTCTAATTATCCATACTATCAAGCTATTATAATAACAGATAAGACAAAGACAGTAATTGCAGCCAATAATGCCAAATTTTTAGGGAAAAAGATTAACCAACTTCCACAAGATATTAAAAAAATTTCAATGTTTGGACCAACAGAAAATCCATTTTTAAAAGGATCAAAAGCCTTTTTATTAGTATCAAAGGTTGCAATAGGAAATGAAAATAGAGGTTATATAGCTGCCATAATTAAACCAGAGGCGATGTTGCCTGTATTTAATAAATGGAAAGAAAACTTTTTATTTGGTAAAGAAAAATTTTTATTTGTTAATAGCTCAGGAAAAATAATCTTCTCAAACAAAATATCAGAAATAGGGGAAAAGGCACCTTCTACTATTATTAATAAGATTAAACATACAAATAACACTTCCTTAGAGATTCCTTATGAAATTGCAATAAAGCCAATAAATACGCTTTTAAAACTAGCTGGTCAAAAAGGTTATGCTATTTCATTCTCTAAGAAAGAGAATATTTTATATTCATCAATGGAAAGGCTTTTGCAGCCAACAATAATAGCAAATGGCATTGTTTTTATAATGTTGCTCTTATTGGCATATTTTCTTAATAGAGACGTTGCGGGACCTATAATTGAGGCGGCTAACTTTCTAAACAAAACAGCTACAAATATGGATTTAACCGAAAGGCTGAAAATACGAGGTAAAGATGAAGTAGGCTTAATGGCAGAATCTGTTAATAAATTTTTAGCTAGTCTTCAAGATGCCTTTAAAGAAGTTATTCAGCATTCTGTCGAATTTAGCAAAGCTAGTTCTACTGTATATGATATTGCAAAATCCATTTCTGAAAATGCAGCTCAACAGGCTGTAAGGGCAGACGATGTTCGCCAAAGAGTTGCTCTTATGGGTAAGACTGCACAAGAAGTGGCCTTTCATGCCGAATCATCTGCCAAACTTGCTAGAGAGGCAGCACAAGTAATTGAAGAAATGGCTAAGACTAATGCACAAATTACAGAGGTTGCAGGAGAAAATAAACAAGGAGCTATTGGTGTGGCTAAAACAGTGGCTGCAATGGGTGAAACTGCAAAGCAAGTTCAGGAAAGGGCAGTTAAACAATCTGAAGCTGCCGAGCGAACTGCTAAGGCACTAAATGAAATGGCGCGTGAGTTGGAAGAAATGGCAAATGAGGCAAATAATGCAGCTATTCAGGCACAGGTTACACTTGAAAGTGCAAAGAAAGGTCAGGCTGCAATGAATGAAACCGTTAAAGGTATGCAAGAGATTGCTAAGAGCTCGGAACAGGTTAGGGAAATTGTTGACCTTATTGCTGATATTGCAGAGCAGACAAACCTTTTGGCACTAAATGCTGCAATTGAGGCTGCAAGAGCAGGTGAACATGGTAGAGGTTTTGCCGTAGTTGCTGAAGAAATTAGAAAACTTGCAGATAGAACAAGTGAATCAACAAAAGAAATCGAAACCCTTATTGAAGAAAGTACAAACAGTGTTCAAAAAGGGCTAGAGCTGGCCTCAGAAACCGAAAATACACTTAGAGATCTTTTAAGCACAGTTGAAAACAGCAGTAAAGTTACTATTGATATTGCAAAAGTTACTGGTAAGCAGACAAGTTCTATTAAAGGTCTTTTAACAGCAATGGATGGACTTAAAGTCCAGTCAAACGCCATTGTTGAAATGACAAATAAGCAAGCAGAAAGGCGTAAGCTCGCAGAACAGGCTATTCATAAACTTGAACAAATAAGTGATGACATTAGTTCGATTGTAAGCACAACCACGTTGACTGTAAGGACAGCAGTCGAAACAGTTGATAAGGTAGTAATTAACTCTTCAGAGATTACCAATAGAACAGCAAAACAGCGTGAGAGGAGTGCAAATCTGCAAAAATTGATGGATACGGTTGCCAAAGTGGCTCTACAAAATTCAAAGGGTGCTGAATCAGCTCTGGAATCAATGGAAGAACTCAAACAAAAGGCAAAAGATGTGGAAAGAATTATGAGGCGTTTTAAAGTATCTTCGTTTTAATAACTAATAGAGCCTTGAATACACATCTGCATCGATGTCTAAAAAGACATTATTTTGAATTTGATGAAAACCACATAGGGCAACCATCGCTGCATTATCAGTGCAAAATTCTGCCTTAGGGATAGAAAGATGAAGACCTTCTTTATCGCATAAGGTCTTCATCTTTTTTCGAAGATATAAATTTGAAGCTACCCCCCCTGATATGGCAATATGGGTTATGTTAAACTCCTTTGCCGCTAAAATAGTCTTTTTAACAAGCACATCAACTACTGCCTCTTGAAAGGAGGCACATATATCCGGGATATAAGTTGTTAATGAATCTTTTTTTATCTCCCTTACCTTTGTCAAAACTGCAGTTTTAAGACCGCTAAAACTAAAATCAAAAGGAGAATCCCTAAGCCATGCCCTAGGAAAATTAAAAGCCTTGCTGCTTCCATTTTCAGAAAGCCTGCTTATAATTGGTCCTCCTGGATATGGAAGGCCTAAAATTTTAGCAACTTTGTCAAATGCCTCACCTGCTGCATCGTCTCTAGTCTTACCAATAAGTTCTATTTGTAGAAAATCTTTTACTAGGTACAAGCTTGTATGGCCACCTGAAACAACAAGGCCAATATATGGAAATTTAAGAGATGTATTTTCTAAAAATGGGCTTAAAAGATGGGCATGAATATGATTTATGCCGGTTATTAGTTTGTTTGATGAAAAAGCACATGCCTTTGCATATGAAAGACCAACTACTAGGGAACCTACTAGCCCAGGACCTTGAGTTACAGATATGGCAGATATATCCTGAAAGTTACATTTAGCCATTTTTAATGCTTTTTTTACAACAAAATCTATTGCCTCAACATGTTTTCTACTTGCTATTTCCGGCACTATCCCGCCATATTCACTATGAATATCTATTTGAGAAGATACAATATTACTTAAAATCTGCCTTCCATCTTTAAGTACAGAAGCCGCAGTTTCATCACAAGACGTTTCAATTCCAAGAATAAGTTTTGTTGCTTTTGTTCTAGTTGTCATTACCTTTCCAGCACATTGCTTATTTTTTGATCAAAAACTTTAGATTTTTCCTCAAATTTATAACTTAACTCTTCCCATCTTTCATAAAGTGTCTCAAGTTGAACCTTAACCTCGCTGTAACGCTTGTTTACTTCTAATAATTTTTGCTTCTGAGTATAAAGTGAGTGGTCTGCAAGTTGTTTCTCTAAGCATTCCTTTTCTTGTTCAAGTTCTTCTATCTCTTTCTCTACCAACTGCATTTTGTTTTTAATAGGTAAAATAACCTTACTTTTTTCCTGTCTTATAGTAGAAATTAACCTTCTCTTCTCCTTTTTATTAAGACCTTTTGAATCTGAAATAGCATTTGAAGATAAATTCTCTTTTGGAGCAGAATTTATTTCCTTAAAAGACTCTTTTGATAGGCTTTTTAAATCTAACGGTGAAAAAACAATGCTTTTGTTTTTAAACTCAAGGATGGAATCAATTAATCCGTCTAGGAAGTTATAATCATGAGATACAATAAGCACTGAACCTTTAAATTCTACTAGTGCCTTTTTAAGTGCTTTTTTTGCATCTATATCTAGATGATTAGTTGGTTCATCAAGCAACAAAAGATTTGCACCTTTTGCCATTACTTTTGCTAGTGCCAGACGACTTTTTTCTCCTCCTGACAATATCGAAACTTTTTTATATACATCTTCTTCTTTAAACATAAAGATACCAAGAATAGTTCTAAGCTTTGTCTCAGACAAAATAGGACTAGATTGTTTTAATACCTCAATTAGAGATAATTCTTGTGGAAGTTCAGTTGCCTGATGTTGAGCAAAATACGCAGTTGTTACATTATGTCCAATAAGCACTTCGCCACTTTCTGGCCTCAACTGTCTAGATATTATTTTTAGCAGAGTACTTTTCCCTACACCATTTGGACCAATAAGTGCAGTTTTTTGCCCTCTTTTAATTAACAAAGAAACATTTGAAAAAAGAAGTCTTTTTTCAAAGGATTTCGATATATTTTTTAACTCAAGGACAACTTTTCCAGGCCTGCTTATAATTGGAAGCCTAAAATTTAAATTTATTTGAGGTTTTTTTTCAATTTCCTCCAGATTTATTTTTTTTATAAGCTTTATTCTACTTTGTACCTGTTTAGCCTTGGTTGCTTTTGCCCTAAATCGTTCAATAAATTGGTTTATTTCTTTAAGACGTTTTTCAAGTTTTTCCCTATCTTTTTCTTTCCTTTTAATAAGTCGCTTTTTCTGTTGAATATAGAAGTCAAAATTCCCTTTAAATTTTGTAATGCATCCTTGTTCAAGCTCCCATATCTCCTGTACTACATCATTTAAAAAATCTTGGTCATGGGCAATGATTATATATCCAATATCTGAAGATAAAAGAAAGTTTTTAAGCCATAAAATGCTTTTTTTATCAAGATGGTTTATTGGCTCATCAAGAAGAATAATATCTGGATTAGATAAAATTATTTTTGAAAGCTCAAGACGCATTAACCAACCGCCACTCAAGGTGGATATTGGTTTATAAAAGTCCTCTTTTTTAAATCCAAGACCTATAAGGATCTTTCTTACCTTACTATCTATCTCGTAAAATCCAGATTCTCTTAGCTCCTCTTCCAAAACAGTTTGACGCTCTATAAGTTTTATATTTTCGCCTTTCGTCTTCTCTATCTCTTTATTTATTATTAAAAGTTGCTTTTCCTTTTTATATAAATCTGCAAAAGCTCCTTTCGCATATTCAAAAATGCTTATATTAAGATTTTGTGGTTGCACAACCTCTTGAGGAAGATACTGGACTTTAGTGCCCTTTTTTACTAATACTTGTCCTTTAGATGGTTTTATATCTTGTGCAATTATTTTTAAAAGAGTGGATTTCCCTGCTCCATTTACGCCAATAAGGCCGATTTTGTCAGAGGACGTAATGGTTAAGTTAATATTTTTTAAAAGCCTTTTGTCAGTTATTTCATAGGAAATCTTGGATAATGTGATCATAAAAAAACAAAAAAAGCCGTAAAAAATTACGGCTTTTTAACTTGTTTTTATTTGGATGAAAAGTGCTTTTTAGTAAAGCTACCAACCCCTTCTTCTTTTATTTTTTTTAGCTCTTGCCTCATTTATTTTAAGAATTCTTCCATGAAATTCTTTTCCATTTAAACTCTTAATGGCAGAGTCTGCATCACTATTATTCATTTCTGCAAAGCAAAATCCCCTGCATTTCCCTGTCAATTTATCTGTAAGCCAATCAAAAGAATCAATAGGGCCAAACTTTTCAAGCATTTCCCTAACATCACTTTCTTGAACATTATATGACAAATTTCCAATATAAAGTTTCATGTGTTCTCCTTTTAAAATAAAAAAGGCAGGCCTGAAAAATGACCTGCCTTTTTATTTTCTAGTTTAATTTGGACTCTATGCCTTTACATTTGATGCCTGCGGTCCCTTTGGACCCTCAGTAATATCAAACTCTACTGTTTGTCCTTCTTCAAGAGACTTAAATCCATCTCCTTGTATGGCAGTATAATGGACAAATACGTCTGGCCCCTGATCTTGCGAAATAAAACCAAAGCCTTTCTGATCATTAAACCACTTTACTGTACCTTTCATGAGAATCGTCCTCCTTTAAAAATTTTTCTTTGGGTGCTTCCGACCCTAAAATGTTGCACTTGCAGGTTCGAAAAGCCTCAAAGGGGAGAACCGATCCTCTTTGAAGATACTTCTGAATCCTTACTAAGTGACTTAATTCAAAGAAAAGGGAAGATGCAAATTTAGAACTGCATGACCTCGCTCTCTCTGACAAGAAACAACTTATGTTAAAGGATCTTATAAGTCAAGCAAAAGTTTTAAAAACTCGAAACTTATTCCTAAAAATTATAGAAATAAAAATTTTAATCATAAAAAATGTATGTTATGATAAAATTAATTTTTATCTTCTTTAATTGATTTGTAATTGATTTGAGTAGTTATAAAGTGCTTAAAAAACTTTCTGTATATTTACTAATTGAGAATAAAGAGTTGTATCTTCATTTATCTTGCCTATTAAAAGAGATAGGAATAGTCTTTGAAAAATCTACTACTAAAATATCTTTAAAAGATACAGGATTGTATTTTTGCGATCTAATTTCTTTAAAAAAGATAACATCTAAAAGTAAGAATGTAACAGGTGAAGCAAATATTTTTTTTATATATTCCAAACCAGAAGATTTAAATGGCCTAGTCCCATTGAAAGACTATTGCGAATGTGTGTGTCTGCCCACATCAAAAAGTGAGCTTATTGCAAGGCTAAATTTTATAGAAGATAGAATATTGCTTAAAAACAATTTGTCCTTATACCGCAAGGCGTTCAATTTACTCCCTGACGTAATATGTATAAATAGGATTAAAGATGGGCTCTTTTTAGATGTAAACCAAGGATTTTCTGAAATTACTGGTTACAGCAAAGAAGAAATTTTAGGCAAAAGCTCTTTAGAACTCAATATTTGGCATGATCAAAAAGACAGAGACAAATTAATAACAGCCTTAAAGCAAAAGGGGTATATTAAAAATTTAGAAGCAAAGTACAGATTAAAAGACGGCAGGGTAGCAATTGGATTAATGTCTGCCAACCTAATTTACATTGGAAATGAAGCCTATACTCTTTCTGCAACTAAAGATATTGGAGAGCTTAAAAAAACACAAGAGCAACTTGCTAAGAATGAAAAGCTCTTAAAAGACGCCCAGAGAATAGCTGGTTTTGGCTGTTGGGAACTAGATATAACCAATAATAAGCTATGTTGGTCTGATGAAGTTTACAATATATTTGAAATTCCCAAAACAGAGTTTGAAACAACTTATGAAGCTTTTTTAGAGCGAGTACATCCAGAAGACAGGGAACTGGTTGACAAAACTTATAAAAATTCATTGCGTACAGGCAAACCTTATAAGATAGAGTATAGGGTTTTGATGCCAGATGGCAGAGTAAAATGGATGTTAGACCAATGCGAAACATACGTTGATAAACATGGGAACCCTATTCGTTCAATTGGTACAATTCTAGACATAACAGAGAGAAAGTCATTTGAAAGAACCCTTAAGCAACATAAAGAAGAGCTAGAATATAAAGTTAGAGAAAGGACAAAAGAACTGGAATTTGCCAATAAGGAGCTGGAATCATTTGCTTTTTCTGTATCGCATGATTTAAGAGCCCCTTTAAGGGCAATAGATGGTTTTTCAAAAATATTAGAGGAAGACTATTCTCCTTTGTTAGATGCCGAAGCTAAAAGAATAATCAAAGTCATAAGGCAAAATACTAAAAAAATGAGACAACTTATTGATGACCTACTTAACTTCTCAAAAGTTAGCCGTCATTCTATTAAATGTACAAACATAGATATGACCGCCATAGCCCAAGCTATGTTTTTTGAGCTTACCGATGATAAGTTAAGAGAAAAAATCGATTTTAGAATAGACAACTTGCCGCATGCTTGGGCTGATCCTTCTTTGATCAAAAGGGTATTCTATAATCTTCTATCAAACGCCATTAAATTTACTTCAAAAGAGTCTAAGCCAATTATCCATGTTGGTTTTAAGGTTACAGATAATGGTAATGTATATTTCGTCAAAGATAATGGAGTTGGCTTTAACATGAAGTATAAAGATAAACTTTTCAAAATATTTCAAAGAGTTCATGATACTAATGAATTTCCCGGTACTGGTGTAGGATTGTCTATTGTTCAAAGAATAGTTTGTCGTCATGGAGGAACTGTCTGGGCAGACGCACAAGAAGGCCAAGGGGCAACATTTTATTTTAACCTTGGAATTTAAGCATAACTATTTAATTCTTCTTTGTAGTGGTAGTAAAGGTGGGTATTACAGTTTATGACCAAAAAAATAAAAATACTTTTATTAGAAGATTTATCAGTAGATGTAGAGCTAATTCACAGAGAAATTAAAAAGTTAGACCTTGATACCGAGTTAAAAGTTGTACAAGATGAAGAATCTTTTAGGGAAGCACTTTTAAAATTTAAACCAGATTTAATTCTTTCAGATTATATGCTTCCTCGATTTACAGGTCTTGAGGCCTTAAAAATTGCCCAAAGCTTTGATGAGCACCTTCCTTTTATCATTGTCACAGGATCAATGAATGAACAGACTGCGGTTGAATGTATGAAGGCAGGTGCATGGGATTATATAATTAAGGAAAAACTTGAAAGATTAATCCCTGCTGTAAAATCTGCATTAGAAAAAAAGGAAATTATAAAGGAGAAACAAGATGCTATAAGATCCCTTGAAGAGAGCGAAGAGCGTTTTAGAAGGCTTGTTGAGCTTGCGCCCATTGCAATAGTAGTACATAAAAAAGCTGCAATTACATATGCAAACCCAGCAGCTATAAAAAAGTCAGGGTTCAATAGCCTTGATGAAATGATAGGGCAAAACATATTTAATTTTATCCATCCTGACTATCTTCCTATAATAAAAGCAAGATATGAAGCTCTTTTAAAAGGTGAAGTCTTTTCGCCAATTGCAATAAAACTCCTTACAAGAGATAAACAAGAAATGGACGTAGAGCTTACATCATTGCCATTAGGGCCATCTTACAATGTAATGACTTTGATAGATGACCTTACAGAGCAAAAGCGTTTAGAAGCTCAATATCAGGGACTTATTGAACAATCAAGTGATGCCATATTCTTTTTTTATAAAGGAAGACTGGAACTAGTTAATAAGGCCTTTGTAGATATGTTTGGATATACTAAAAAGGAATGCTTAAGTAACGACTTTGACTTTTTTAAAATTGTCTCTGAAGAACATAGAGATGGTCTCAGCGAACGATTTTATCTGCTTGAAAAGGGGGAAAGTAAGTTAGGCCTTTACGAGTTTCACTCTTATAAAAAAAATGGTGAGAAGATTATATGTGAAGCAAGCATAAGCTCTGTTCCATATAAAAGGGGAATGGCAATTCAGGGGATCATCAGGGATATTTCAGAGAGACGGCAAGTAGAAGAAAATATCAGAAAGCTTTCTCAGGTTATAGAGCAGAGCCCTACTGCTGTTATAGTTACAGATGTTAAAGGAAAAATAGAGTATGTAAATCCTGCCTTTACTAAGATAACAGGTTATACCTTCGATGAGGTGAAGGGCAGAAACCCTCGCTTTCTTCAATCTGGTAAGGTCTCAAGAAAAAGTTATAGGCAACTATGGAAAACTATTTATAGTGGGAAAGTATGGCATGGAGAATTTTGCAATAGGAAAAAAGACGGCAGTTTGTATTGGGCACAGATAATCATTAGTCCTATATTTGATTCCAAAGGCAGGATTACTCATTTTATGGGCATACAAGATGATATTACAGAAAAAAGACAACTGGAAAATAAGTTTCAACAGGCTCAAAAGATGGAAGCAATTGGCCGTCTTGCTGGAGGAGTGGCCCATGATTTTAACAACATGTTGAGTGTTATATTGGGCTATGGAGAAATAATGCTTTCAAAGGTTCATCCAAAAGATCCATTACGCCAATATATTGATCAAATAATGGAAGCAGCCAAGAGATCCAAGTCCTTAACAAGCCAACTTTTAGCTTTTAGTAGAAGACAATCTTTAAAGCCAGAAATTGTGAATTTAAATGAGGTTATTATAAATCTCAAAAAGATGCTTGAAAGATTAATTAGCGAGAATATTGAGCTTCAGCTTGATTTAGAAAAACACTTGGCTCAGGTAAAGGTAGATCCAACACAGATTGAGCAGGTAATTATGAATTTGGTAGTTAATGCTAGAGATGCTATGCCCAATGGCGGGAAATTAGTAATTAAAACTCGCAATATAAAATTCCCTCAAACAGAAGAGCTTCTGCCTGAACAAAAAAATTTAAATGATTATGTAATGATGTCTGTACAAGATAGCGGAGTAGGTATGGATGAGTTGACATTATCACAAATTTTTGAGCCATTTTTTACTACAAAACCTCAAGATAAGGGTACTGGCCTTGGACTTGCTTCTGTATATGGTATTGTTAAACAATTAAAAGGAGAGATAAAGGTTGATTCACAGGTTGGCAAGGGAACTACTTTTAAAGTATTTTTCCCTGCGACTGGTGGTAAAAAGCAAGCTAGAGAACAAACGCTTAAGGAACTCTCTGTAGATAAAGGCAAAGGTGAGAAAATTCTTATTGTTGAAGATGAGCAAATATTAAGAGATATGCTTAAAGAAATCCTTACTATTCAGGGATATGATGTAATAACTGCAGCAAATGGAGGAGAGGCAATATTATTAATAGAAGAGAAGGGGATTGTGCCTGACTTATTTATTACCGACATTGTAATGCCTGGAATGAGTGGAGTAGAATTAGTAGAAAGAATAAAAAGAAGACATCCTGACTTAAAAGTTCTTTTTATGTCGGGATATGCAGAAAAAATTATTTCTAATGAAAATAGCTTAATAAGAGAAATGCCGTTTATATCAAAGCCATTTGATCTCAAAGACATAACTTCAAAAGTAAAGAAGCTATTGAAATAGTTAACACTAAAATTAATATATCACGCTATCTTTTCATCTCTGTATTCCCTCTTTCTTTATTAAACATCTTTTCTAAAAAATTGCTTCTAAAAATATCAGCTTTTCCTATGGTATGAGGACTATATGGCAACCAAATAGTATTTTTATTAAATTTTAAATAAGAGTTATTTATAATAAGTGGCACAAAATCTTGTAACTTAGTTGGAGACAGCTTTTCAAACAAAATTTCTTCATCCTGATCAAGATACGAAAGTGATATATCAAGAATTGGCCGAAGTACACTAATATTTTTATCTTTCGATATTCCCAAAATAACAGGCCACCATCTCCTCTTCTTATAACCTTTTAACCAAATGC
>CAYMRT010000044.1:0-4371 GCA_964392885.1 uncultured Desulfobacterales bacterium
GGGCAAAGGCGAGGGCAATTAAGGAAATTGTTTTTAGGAAAATATAAGATTGTAGAGGCAATCCAACCATAAGAACATTGGTATATCTTGAAGAGGGAAGCATAGGAGTCGTTTCAGTCCCCTCAGGAGCATCGACAGGAGAAAATGAAGCACTTGAGCTAAGAGATGGTGATCCAAACCGTTACAATGGTAAAGGAGTTTTAAAAGCCATAGCCAATGTAAAGGAAGTAATTGCACCTCGCTTAAAGGGAATTGATGCCACAAGACAGCAAGAAATTGATCAAATAATGATAGAACTTGATGGAACAAAATTTAAGGAAAATCTTGGAGCAAATGCAATCCTATCTGTTTCAATGGCAGTGTGCCGTGCAGCGGCAACAAGCCTTGGACTGCCACTTTATCAATATATTGGAGGATGCACTGCCAATAGATTGCCTGTCCCTATGATGAACATTTTAAATGGCGGAGAACATGCAGATAGCAGTGTGGACTTTCAGGAGTTTATGGTTATGCCAATAGGTGCGCCCACATTTGCAGAGGCATTGCGTTATGGTGCAGAAACCTTTCACACCCTGAAAAAAATCCTTAAAGAAAAAGGCTATTCAACAGGAGTTGGGGATGAAGGTGGATTTGCACCAAATCTTAAGAGCAATGAAGAACCTTGTGAGCTTATCCTAGAGGCAATTGAAAGGGCAGGCTTTAGACCTGGAAAAGATGTTGCCATTGCTCTGGATGTTGCTGCAAGCTCCTTTTATAAAGAAGGTAAATACATATTAAGCCGTTCTGGTGCTGGGGAGAAAACAAGCCAGGAGATGATTGATATACTCGAGAGTTGGATTTCAAAGTACCCGATAGTATCTATAGAAGACGGCTTAGGAGAAGAAGACTGGGATGGATTTAAGTCTCTGACACAAAAAATAGGTGACAAGATTCAGATAGTAGGTGACGATATATTTGTTACTAATACTGACTTTATTTCAAAAGGCATAGAGCAAGGTACTGCCAATTCAGTTCTAATAAAACTAAATCAGATAGGCTCTGTAAGTGAGACTGTAAGTGCAATAAGGCTTTGTAGAGAAGCAGGGTGGACCTATGTGGTATCACACCGCTCTGGCGAAACTGAAGATGATTTTATTGCAGATTTTACTGTTGCTATGGATGGCAGGCAGATAAAAACTGGCTCAGCTAGCAGAAGTGAACGCCTTGCCAAGTATAACAGATTACTCGAAATTGAAAGAGAGCTTGGAAAGGCAGCAAGGTTTGAGAACCCATTCTCTTAACAACTAATGAAAGTCACTTATCTTATCGTTATCTAGGGGCGTTTGCCCCTTTTTTAATTTGCTTGCCCCTTACAATTTTTAAGTAATAAGATAATTCCAATATTAATTAACTTTTAGAAATATTGACAATTAAGTAAGTAAATTTTATTACAAAAATCAGATTGGGTCGGGACGTGGCTCAGTCTGGTAGAGCACAGCGTTCGGGACGCTGGGGTCGGAGGTTCAAATCCTCTCGTCCCGACCAGCAGTCTTATTACTTTACTAGCTCTATATCCATGCTTATCCTTATGATAAAAGTGCTTAAAAGAGGAACAATGTGAGCCACGACATCGACAAGGCCCTTGCCTATCAAGTAAAAAAAGAGATAGCTCAACGATACTTTAGACTTAGAAAGTTGATTGAAGATGACAGCACAAATCTTCAAAAACTTATAAAAAGGCTAAATGAAATTTATCAAAATGACATAAAAAAATCCCTTCTTAGAATTTACAGTCTTTTAATAGATGAAGAGTTGATAAAAGAATTTATTTTGAAACTGGGGCTGACTCATATCCCTTTCTTAAAAGAATTTAAGAATCTTTCATATGAAGAGAAAAAAAAGCTTCTAAAAGATATAGAAGGAGGTGGATGGTTTAAAATCGGAAGGCATTCCAATAAGATCCTTAAAAGTTATGAAGATTTTTACAGGAAATGGCAGAAATATTTTGACTTAAGAGAAGAAGTTTTTGATGAACTCGCTATTGTTAAAGAAGAGATTGAACATTTTAAAAAAAATTACAGTCTTGACGAAATAATGCATTTTTTAAAAGGACTTAACCTTGAAGAAGAAGCGATGAAGGCCTCACTTGGCTCAGGTATTGATGTAAAAAAAACAAACTCATTAGATAGTGAGATGGCCATTGATATTGATCTAAAAAAAATAATGGAATCCATTCCAAAACTTGATAAGATCCCACCATTAGAAGAAATTAGCTCAATTCTAAAAAAACTTGCTAGAAGGGCTTATTTGCACCATAAAAAAGATATTTCTAAGCTAATATAAAAATTTTACTATCATGAAAAAAATAAAATCAAAACATCTAAAATTGGTCTTCGTTATTGTTCTTTTGACTACAAGTTTTTTTATAATCCTTACAGGAATGAATTTATATCGCTATTATAAGTTAAAATCTTCTCTAGCTGAAAATCTTGTGAAAAAACTCAATGATAATGAACTCCAAAAATTAAAATCAACTGTAACTGAAATTAATAATAGACTGCTTACATCAAAAGATATGGGGGAAAATGGTCTATTTGATCTTTCAAATCCAAAAGTTTTAAGGAAAAAGCTTTTACCTTTTCTTGAAAATCAAGACATATTTTCAAGCATTATCTTAGCTGATGACACAGGAAGGGAATTTCTACTTATAAAAGAATCTAACAAGACAATAACCCAACGAACATGCAAAGCATCTCATAAGAAGGCCAGTTGTACTTATGAGGCTCTAAATGAGAACGGAAAAATTGCAAAATGGCAGGAAGACATAGATTATGATCCAAGACAGCGCCCATGGTTTAAAGGAGCAATATCAAAAAAAGGAATTTATTGGTCGCCTGTTTATAGATTTTTTAAATCACAAGAACCAGGAATAACCGCTGCTATCTCGTGGAAAAAAGAAAACCACTATGTTTTTGCTCTAGATATTCCAATAAAAAATATAAAGGAGACACTGGCAAAAAACAGCATAAATGGACTCTATATTTTTCTATACAATCCTGAAGGTAATATTTATATATCCAAAGATGGCCTTGAAATGCTTGATCAAGAAAAAGATTGTCAAAACAACCTAGTATGTTTGGCTTTAAAAAATTGGACTGCCAATCGCAAGGACAATAAAAAATTCATGGAATTAATTCAGCAAGGCCACAAATGGTACTATACATTGAAGCCCCTTTCGGACAAGAACTCACAATTTTTACTTGGAATTCTCATAACAGAAAAAGCTCTCTTTTCTGATTTTAAGCAAGGCTTTTTAGGATTGGACCCTACAGATATTGCAATTTCCTTTATTGGAAGCATACTTATATTAGCTCTTTTTTGGAAAAGCGGTCTCATTTCATCTGAGAGTAAAAGACAAGAGCCAATTTTAAGGTTACATGAATACTTAAGCCAAGGGGAAGGAAATAAGATAGAGTTTAAATCAACTGTTCGAACAAACTTAAAAACTAATAAAGTAGGTAAAGAGATAGAGCTTGCATGGCTTAAAGCAATTGTTGCATTTTTAAATACTAACGGCGGAGTGTTATTAATCGGAGTAGATGACAGGGGTAAAATAATTGGAATAGAGGCAGATAACTTTCAAAACGAGGATAAATGTCAACTGCATATAAAAAATTTAATTAATCAGCATATAGGAGCTGAATTTTCAAGTTTTATATCAGTATCACTTGTAAATGCAAATGATAAAACAGTTGTAATGATTGAATGCCAGCGGGCAAAAGAGCCGGTATTTTTACGAATTGGCAGGAATGAAGAGTTTTATATCCGTTCAGGACCATCTTCCATGAAACTTTCACCTAGCCAAACAGTAAGCTATGTGATGCAAAATAAAAAGTAGATATACCGCCACTAATAAAACAAGGTCCAAAAAATTTTACACTACTGTACTTTTAAAATAATTTACATTTTAATTTTTAAACAATTATAACTACTTTTTACTTGATAAAAGGCTATACATCTTCTTTTCAAGATTATCATATCAATGTCTGCAAATAATCTTTTAGAAACACAATTTTTTAATTTTATTTATGTCTTAAAAATATTATTCAATCTTATCATAAAGTCTTATCGAAAAAATATTTATCCCAGAATCTATAAGACCTATTAATCTTATAATATTAAATCTTGTTCTCTAGTATTTTTGAATTTAATGAAATCTTTTTAGATTTTCTCAGTAGCAAATTTTCTGATAAACAGGATAACTATCTATGGCATTCTCTAAGATAATAAAAAAATATAAGAAAAAAGAGGCCTTTTATTGCATTTTTTAATATCTTCACTTTTATCACCTAGTTAGTTGATCCTGAAAAACCTCATAACCTTTGAAAATAA
>CAYMRT010000045.1:0-9994 GCA_964392885.1 uncultured Desulfobacterales bacterium
TCGCTCTCACCTATATTTATGGAATAGGCAGAACGACTGCCCAGAAAATTCTGGATAAGGCTGGAATTTCTTGGGACAAGAAAACCGACGAACTTACTGATGAAGATATTACAGCAATTCGTAAGATAATTGACTCAGAATATAAGGTAGAGGGTGATCTCAGGCGTGAAGTGTCTATGAATATTAAAAGACTTATGGACCTTGGTTGTTATAGGGGACTGAGGCATAGAAGAGGTCTTCCTGTTAGAGGTCAAAGGACCTGTACTAACGCTAGAACAAGAAAAGGTCCAAGACGAGCTGCCATTAAAAAGAAAAAGAAGGCATAACGGAGGATTTTATTAGATGTCACCACCAAAAAGAGGTCCTAAGAAAGTAAAAAAGAATATTCCTGAAGGAATAGCTCATATTAAGGCAACTTTTAATAATACCATTGTTACCATTACTGATAAGTTAGGGAATACCATTTCCTGGTCAAGTGCTGGTGCTAATGGATTTAAGGGGTCAAGAAAAGGGACACCATTTGCTGCACAGGTGGCAGCAGAAAGTGCCGCAAAAAAGGCTATGGAGCATGGCGTAAGGACTCTTGAAGTAGAAGTAAAAGGTCCTGGTTCTGGACGTGAAGCAGCTCTTCGTGCTTTGCAAGCTGCTGGTTTACAGATAACTGTTATTCGTGACGTAACACCATTACCGAACAATGGATGTCGTCCTCCAAAGAGGAGACGAGTTTAAATAATATCTTGGTTTTATAAAGTCGGAGGAAAAAAGTGGCAAGATATACTGGACCACGTTGTAGATTGTGTAGAAGAGAAGGAAGTAAATTATTTCTCAAAGGAGATAGATGTTATTCAGAAAAATGTGCTTTTGAAAGGCGTAGTTATGCACCGGGCCAGCATGGAAAGGCCCGTGCCAAGGTCTCTGACTACGGACTTCGTCTTAGAGAAAAGCAAAGGGTTAGAAGGATATATGGTGTAAAGGAGTCTCAGTTTAGACGTTATTTTTCAATGGCAGATCGCCAAAAGGGAGTTACTGGTACAAATCTTCTAGTACTTTTGGAAAGAAGGCTTGACAATGTGGTTTACAGGCTTGGTTTTGCAGACTCCCGCTCTCAGGCCAGACAGTTGGTAAAGCATGGTCACTTTCTTGTTAATGGCAGAAGAGTTGATATTCCTTCTTACTTGGTAAAAGTTGGCGATGTAATTCAAGTTAGAGAAAAGAGTAAAGATATTCTTCCTATTGTTCAGGCCATTGAAGCAGTGGCAAGGCGAGGTGTGCCAGATTGGTTGGAGCTTGATGCTGATGCTAAAAAAGGCACAGTTAAGTCTATGCCTGAACGTTCACATATTACCATGCCGATTCAGGAACAATATATTGTTGAGTTCTATTCAAAATAGTTAGAAAAGAGATATAAAGGGATTATGGCTAATAAAAATCAGCAACCATTTTATAGAAATTGGCGTGAATTGATTAAGCCTAAACGTATTGAGGTTGATAAAGACACCAGAACAGATTATTACGCCAAGTTTTCATGTGAACCTCTTGAAAGGGGCTATGGAATTACTCTTGGAAACGCCCTTAGAAGGATACTGTTATCATCTCTTCAAGGAGCGGCAATTGTTGCAGTAAAGATAGAGGGTGTGGCTCATGAGCTAGCAACTATCCCTGGGGTTATAGAAGATGTTACGGCCATAATTCTAAATCTAAAAGGGGTTCGGTTTAAGCTCTTTAAAGATGAAGATCGCCGTTTTAAAGTGGAAAAGAAAGGACCTGGTGTATTGACCGCCGGGGATTTGGTTGATCCAGAAGGAGGCTCTGAAGTCCTCAATCCTGATCATCATATTGCAACCTTAACTGATGACGGCGAAATAAACATGGAGCTTCTTGTTAAATGGGGCAAAGGTTACGTACCTGCTGAAGAAAATGCCAAACAGTTAGAGGGAGAACCTATTGGTACAATTGCCATAGATTCTCTTTTTTCTCCTGTGAAAAAAGTAAACTTTAAAGTTTCTCAGGCAAGAGTTGGTCAAATGACCGACTATGATAAGCTTACTATGGAAATATGGACCGATGGCAGTGTAACTCCTGAAGATGCCGTTGCATATGCTGCCAAAATCATAAAAGAGCAGGTAAGTGTCTTTATTAATTTTGATGAGACTGAGGAGCCTGTGGAGGAGCCTAAAGGTCCTCCATATATGGATAAGTTAAAGGATCTCAATAAGAGGATAGATGAGCTAGAGTTTTCTGTTCGTTCTGCTAACTGTTTGAAAAACGCCAACATTCATTATATTGGAGAGCTCGTTCAGAAGACCGAGCAAGAGATGCTAAAAACCAAAAATTTTGGTAGGAAGTCCTTGGAAGAGATTTTGAGAATTTTAGATTCCATGGGACTCACCTTGGGCATGAAGCTGGAAGGTTGGACTCCACCTGATTCTGACGATGATAAGGAAGGTGCCAAGTAATGAGACATAGAAGAAAAGTAAAATATTTTGGTGTAAAGACCGCACATAGAAAGGCCATGTTTAGAAACATGGTTACGTCATTATTTGAGCATGGCCGAATAAAGACAACTGTTGCTAGGGCCAAAGAGCTTAGAAGGCTTGCAGATAAGATGATCACCTTAGCTAAAGATGGCAGTCTGCATGCAAGGCGCCAGGCCCTTTCTGTAATAATGGACAAAGGCGTTGTAGCTAAACTCTTTAATGAGATCGCAGAGCAGATGTCAGATAGAAAGGGTGGCTATACTCGTATAGTGAGAATAGGGCCCAGACGTGGCGATGGAGCCATGATGTGTATCATCGAGCTGGTAACAGAGTCAATTAAGCCTCAAAAGTCTGCTAAACCAAAGGCTGAAGAAGAGGTTGGCGTTGCCCCTACGGTAATACCAGAGGCCAAATCTGAGTCTGCAGAGTCAAAAGAAGAAGAGGGGCAAGTTGAAGAGGAAAAGGCAGCAGAGACCCAACTGGCAGAGGATGCAGAAGAAGTATCAAACAAGGAAGTAGAAGAAGTACAGGAAGGTCAAGAAGGAGATATAGAAAAGACAGAAGAGGAGAGTGATACTGAGACAAAGGCAGAGTCAGAGATTGAAGAGACAGTTGCTGAAGTTGGCGAGTCTTCTTCTGATGAGGAGTCATCTGTACCACAGGAGAATAAAAAAGAGGAGGCAAAAGAATAGTAGATTATTTTTCTTGACATATAAGAGTAAATTAGTTAAATTTGTTACAATTTAAGTTTTAAAGGCCAAGGTTGCCCTTCCGTCAAAGATGGTGGAAGGGCTTTTTTATTTTTTGATAAAAATGGTGGTTGGGTTGGTTGGAGACTGGTTGATGTTTTGCCCCGAAAGGGGCTTTTTTATTTAAAGCTCTAAAAGGGCACCAAGTCTGTATCTTTTTTAGATTCTTTAAGTTCATTTAAGGTCTTATTGTAAAAGTCTATTACTTCTCTTCTGCTGATCATGCCAAGAAATGCCTGTGGATCATCATCCGCAACAACAGGCAACATGTCGATGTTTCTAACTGTGAATTTTTTAAGCACTGTATTTATATCCTCTGAAGGGTGTGTAGTTATTACATTTTTTCTTGCTATATCTTTTACAATAAGAAGGTTGCCAAGATCTTTATCAAATAGCAGATGCCTTATATCATTTATTGAAAAGATACCTGATAATTTTCCTGCCGAATTTACTACTGGGAAATAATGTTGCTCTGTTGAACTAAAAAATTTACAGAATTGTGAAAAAGTCATGTCTTCAGGTATAATTGCATATACCTTGTTTGGATTGAAGATGTCTTTAACTTGAATTCCTTCAAGGATGTCATTTAAGAAATCGCCTTTGTGGACGGGGCTATCGATTTTGCTCTTAACTTGTGCCCTGTACAAGTTCCATTTTCTGCTTAAAAAGTAACTTAAAGAGCAAACCATCATACTTGGAAGCAATAGATGATAAGAGCTTGTTATTTCACTCACCACAATTACGGCAGAGATGGGAATATTTGAGCTTCCAGCTAAAAAGCCGGCCATTCCTACAATTATAAAAGGAGAAGGCGAGGGAACAACTGAAGGAAGCAAATCGTGAAAGAACAGTCCAACAGCTCCACCTATAGAGCCACCTATAACGACAGAAGGTCCAAAGACACCTCCGCTTCCTCCTGATCCAATAGAAAAAGTAGTAGCTAGTATCTTTCCTAAAGCAACTGCCAAAAACATCCCTAAAGTTACTTTTCCATATAAGCCATCTTGTATAAAGCCATAACTGAAGCCAAGGACTTGTGGCAGAAAAAGCCCCAATGTACCTGTCATTATGCCTCCAATGGCTGGCTTAATCCAAAGTGGGAGCTTGACCTTTTTTTGGCAAAAATCATGAAATCCCCAAAAGATGTTTACAAAAAGAAAGATTCCCACTGTAAGACATATTGCTAAGACAGCATAAGGGCCAAGTGCAAGCACATTTGAAAATTTGTAATCTTCGGCCTTAAATAAAGATCCCCAGCCGTATATTGAGCAAAAAAGAGAATATGCAATGGTTGATGCTATTGCAGTAGGAATTATTACATCTGCTTCAAACTCAGGATCTTTGTAAAGGATTTCAGAGGCAAAAAGTGCTCCAGTAAGCGGGGCTCTAAATATGCTCCCAATTCCAGCACCAAGGCCTGCTGCCATTAATATGCGCATTTCACGGGGAGTTACTTTGAGTTTTTGTGCCAGTAAGGAGCCAAGTCCTGCCCCGATCTGACATATAGGCCCTTCGCTTCCACCGCTTCCACCTGAGCCAAGGGTAAGAAAAGATGCTAACATTTTTACAAAAGGCACTTTGGGATTTACCAAGCCGTTTTTCTCGTGATAGGCCTCAATGGCGGCATCTGTGCCATGGCCTTGAGCTTCTGGACAGAATATGGCTACGAGAAGCCCACTTAAAAGTCCTCCTAGTGCAGGGACAAGCCACAAAACTAAAGGCCGCAACTGATGACTTGCGTGGTGGAAAAGAGGCTGATCACCAGCAGGGTGGCTTGGTTGATAGCCTGCTAAAAAATCTAAAAAGAAAAAGTGGCCTAAATGACACAAAAAATGGAAGGCAATAGCTCCCATCCCTGCAAGCAGTCCGACAGTTACGCATAATATTAACCACTTCCCTGCACGTCTTGCAGGACTGTGAATAATAGTAGAATCTAGAGAAGTACTTTTTTCTGCCATAATGAATATTTAACGTTTTTTTTTTAGATGACAAATAAAAATTTTTATTGAAGACTTAATGTGTCCAATTTATGCTTACAATACATTGACAAGGCTATATAGTAAGAATATGCTAATCATTCACCTAAAAATTTTGCTCTTGAGGTAGAGTCTTATGACAAAGTTGCCAGGAAAACAGATTGTGGTTGAAGCTCTCAAAAGAGAGGGCGTTGATGTAGTTTTTGGGTTTCCAGGAGGTGCAATTATTGATGTGTATGATGCCATGGAAAGAGATGGCAATATTAAGCACGTCCTGGTAAGGCATGAGCAAGGGGCTGCGCATGCAGCAGACGGCTATGCAAGGGCTACAGGTAAGGTAGGAGTATGTATTGCTACCTCTGGCCCTGGTGCTACAAATACTGTAACTGGAATTGCCACTGCCTATATGGATTCAATTCCAATAGTGGTATTTACTGGTCAGGTTCCAACTACCCTTATTGGCAACGATGCCTTTCAAGAGGTAGATATAGTTGGAATTACCAGGCCATGCACTAAGCACAACTATCTTGTTAAGGATGTTAAAAAACTCCCTAGGATCTTAAAAGAGGCCTTTTATATTGCAAGGTCAGGCCGTCCAGGGCCGGTACTTATTGATCTTCCAAAAGACGTACAAAATCA
The DNA here is from genome assembly GCA_964392885.1 of uncultured Desulfobacterales bacterium. Taxonomy (GTDB): domain Bacteria; phylum Desulfobacterota; class Dissulfuribacteria; order Dissulfuribacterales; family QOAL01; genus JAADCZ01. The sequence continues at coordinate 5,842 of CAYMRT010000045.1, forward strand.
GGTGGCTGAATTTGATTATCCTGAAAAAATTAAACTTCGTTCTTACAATCCTGTAATTGAGCCTCATGGGAGGCAAATAGAAAGGGCATTTAAGCTTATTGAAAAGGCAAAGCAGCCAATAATTTATGCTGGTGGCGGCGTTATTATTTCAAATGCCCATAAAGAACTAAGGCAGCTTGCAGAAGCAATTTATGCTCCTGTTACCATGACACTTATGGGTCTTGGTGGATTTCCTGGTACTCATGAACAGAGCCTCGGAATGCTTGGAATGCATGGTACCTATTGTGCCAATATGGCAATGGCAAATACCGACCTTATAATTGCTGTTGGCGCAAGATTTGATGATAGAGTTACAGGCAAGATCGAGGCGTTTGCTCCAAATGCTTCAATTATTCATATCGACATAGATCCAACCTCCATACAGAAAAATGTAAGAGTTGATGTGCCAATAGTTGGAGATTGTAAGCGTGCATTGAAGAAACTGGTAAAGGTCATTGAAGAAGATGGCAGACCAAAGGAAGTATGGAAAGAAAAGTTTCAGCCTTGGTGGGATCAGATAAAGGCTTGGAATAAAAGGCATCCACTTACTTATAAGAAAGAACCAGGGGTAATAAAACCTCAATATGTTATTGAAAAGCTTTACGAGCTGACAAAAGGTAAGGCAATAATTACAACTGAGGTTGGACAGAATCAGATGTGGACAGCCCAGTTTTATAAGTTTGATGAGCCAAGGACTCTTCTAACTTCTGGAGGCCTTGGAACCATGGGCTACGGTTTCCCTGCAGCAATTGGCGCACAGATGGCCTTCCCTGACAAGTTGGTAATAGATGTTGCAGGAGATGGTTCTATTCAGATGAATATTCAAGAAATGGCAACTGCAATGGAGCAAAAGTTGCCTGTAAAAATAGTTATTCTTAACAATCAGTTTCTTGGAATGGTCCGTCAATGGCAAGAGCTTTTTTATGAAAAGCGCTATGCGGCAACTGAATTTACAGTTACCCCAGATTTTGTGAAATTGGCTGAGGCCTATGGCGCAAAAGGTTTCAGGGCTACAAAGCCAGAAGAGGTAGAAGAGACCTTGAAGAAGGGTCTTGAGGCAGAAGGCCTTACTATTATGGAATTTGCCATTGCACGGGAAGAGGGAGTATTCCCAATGGTGCCTGCCGGTAAGGCGACTACAGAGATGCTTTTAGTTTAAGAGGAAAGGGCGTGCCATTGGCACGCCTAAAAATATTTTTGAGTCAGGAGTATTGACCATGAAACATACTCTTTCAGTTTTGGTAGAAAATGAGCCAGGTGCACTTTCAAGAATAACTGGGTTATTTAGTGGTCGTGGCTTTAATATAGAAAGTCTTTGTGTGGCTCCAACCATGGACCAAACTATGTCTCATCTTACTTTGGTTACTTCTGGTGATGAGCTCATTATTGAACAGATCATTAAACAGTTGAACAGATTAATTGACGTCTATAAGGTTGTAGATATAAGTGAAGGTGAGTTCGTTGAGAGAGAGATGGCATTAATTAAGGTAAGGGCAGAAGATGAGACAAGGGCAGAAGTGTTAAGAATGTGCGATATATTCAGGTGCAAAGTGGTTGATGTAAGTCCCAAGACCTATACAATTGAGGTAACGGGTCCAAAATCAAAGTTAAGTGCTGTTCTTGAGCTTTTGAAACCTATTGGAATAAAAGAAGTCACTCGCACAGGGACTATCGCCATTCAACGTGAAAAGAAAAGCCTTTAATTCTGGAAGGAGCTAAAAAGATGAAAATTTATTATGACAAGGATGTTAAAGAGGGAATTTTAAAGGATAAGATCATTGCAGTTATTGGCTATGGTAGCCAAGGCCATGCCCATGCACAAAATCTTAGAGATAGTGGACTTAATGTGATAGTAGGGCAAAGGCCGGGTTCTGCAAATTACGATCTTGCAGTTAAGCATGGTTTTGATCCAGTGTCTGCTGCCGAAGCTGCTGAAAAGGCTGATATTATTATGATCCTTGTCCCAGATCATGTACAGGCTGATCTTTATAAGGAGGCTATTGAGCCAAATTTAAAGGCTGGAAATATGCTCCTTTTTTCCCATGGATTTAATATCCATTTTGGTCAAATAGTTGCTCCAAAAGATGTAGATGTAGCAATGGTTGCACCCAAGGGGCCAGGGCACCTAGTTAGAAGAGAATATGAGATTGGAAGGGGTGTGCCATGTTTGGTTGCTGTTGAACAAGACGCATCTGGCAATGCCTTGGACTTGGCTCTTGGATATGCACAGGGGATTGGTGGTACTCGTGCAGGAGTAATAGAGACAACCTTCAAGGAAGAGACTGAAACAGATCTTTTTGGTGAGCAATGTGTCCTTTGTGGTGGTGTTACAGAGCTTATCAAGGCAGGTTTTGAGACATTGGTCGAGGCTGGATATCAGCCTGAGATTGCATATTTTGAGTGTTGTCATGAGCTAAAACTTATTGTGGATTTGATTTATGAAGGTGGCCTTTCACGAATGCGCTATTCTATTAGCGATACGGCTGAATATGGAGACCTTACAAGGGGTAAAAGGGTTATTACTGAAGAGACCAGAAAAGAGATGAAAAAGATTTTGGAAGAGATACAAAGTGGAAGCTTTGCTAAGGAATGGTTACTTGAAAATAGGGTTAATCGTCCAGTTTTTAATGCACTTAGAAGGCGTGAAAAGGAGCATCAGCTTGAACAAGTAGGTGAACGTTTGAGGGATATGATGAGTTGGCTAAAGGAGAAATAGCTCTATAGTCTATGAAAAAAGCCAAGGTTCCTGTGGCCAAGGAGGGCTTCCCGTTTATTGGGTTGTCTGCCTTGGCTACAATTGTTTTTGCCCTAATCCAGATAAAAATTTTTGCAATAGCATGTCTTTTTCTTACATGCTTTATCCTTTACTTTTTTAGAGATCCTGAAAGAATAAGCCCGATAGATAATAATTTGATCCTATCTCCTGCAGATGGGAAGGTAATTGATATATCAGATTGTAAGGAACCGTATTTTACAAATACTCAGAGCAAAAAGATTAGCATATTTATGAATGTGTTTAATTGCCATGTAAATAGAAGCCCCATTTGCGGAAAGGTTCTCGATATTAGATATAGTGAAGGAAGATTTTTGCCTGCCAATAAAATCAAGGCAGCAGTTGAAAATGAACAGGCCGCTCTTTTAATGGCTGACAAATTAGGTAGAAAGGTTACTGTTGTTCAGGTAGCTGGTCTTATAGCGAGAAGGATAGTGTGCTTTGCTGAAGTTGGCGACATGCTTAAAAAGGGAGAGCGTTTTGGCATGATCCGTTTTGGCTCTCGCCTTGATGTATATGTGCCTTTATCAAGTAAGATTTTGGTTAGTAAGGGACAAAAGGTAGTTGCTGGCCAAAGCATAATAGCAAGGTTTAACTGAGTTTATATGAAAAATGAGAAAAAAAGAGTGATTTCAACAAGGCGAAGCGTATATCTTCTGCCAAATCTTTTAACTTCCATAAGCCTTTTTGCCGGTTTTTATTCACTTGTTTCTTCCATTGATGGCAAGTTTATGGCAGCAGCCTGGGCGATTCTTGTTTCTGGCATCTTTGACGGATTAGATGGAAGAGTTGCTAGGATTACCAAAACAACCAGTAAATTTGGCTTGGAATACGATTCTCTTGCAGATCTTGTTGCCTTTGGAGTAGCACCTGGGATTTTGGCCTTTACATGGGCATTAAGGGGCTTTGGTCGTTTAGGATGGCTTGCTGCATTTCTATATGTTGCTACCACAGCCTTGAGGCTTGCAAGGTTTAATACCCTTGGATCATCAGGCCCTGGTTCAAAGAAGTTTTTTCTTGGTCTTCCTTGTCCATCTGCGGCATCACTTATTGCCACAACTGTGCTTATGTGCGGTCATTTCGGAATAAGCGGGCCGATTAACCATTATGGGATTTTGATAATGGTTTATGCACTTTCATTTTTGATGGTTAGTAATGTTAAGTACTTTAGTTTTAAAGAAATAGAGTGGCTCAACAGACATCCATTCAGAGGGCTTGTGGCAGTACTCCTTACAATGGTTGTGATTGCCATTGAGCCAAAGGTCACCTTGTTTGCACTATTTTTTATTTATTGTCTTTCCGGACCACTTTTATACCCTATGGGAATCTGGAGTTTTAATA
>CAYMRT010000046.1:0-15226 GCA_964392885.1 uncultured Desulfobacterales bacterium
ATTTTCAACACTTCTTTTGACAGGCAACAAGCATTGTGGCTTGCAACGCTGGCAAGGGCAAGATTGTGCAATTGTAATAAGAAAAATAAAATTGAATATATAAAAAATTCTTTCAAGGCTTAACTGTAATTATTTAAAAAATATCCATTACAACAATACTTGACTTTGATAATACTTCCAAGGGGAGATCTATATACACCACATTAATTTAATAGCAGATACCAAGGCCATCTTATAACATCAAAGCAATCTTGTGTCTTTTTAGAATTGGCTTGTGGAAGTTTGGTGCAACCTAAGGATTGAAAAAAAAATGATTTTAAAAATTAAAATAAAGGCCTTTTTTGTATTTCATGCCAGTTTAAAATTGTGTTCCAGGCCTCCTCTGCATTATCTGCAAATGAAAATATCTTAAGATCTTGAGGTGCTATTGCCCCTTCATCTACTAAAAATTCAAAATCAACCAATTTATTCCAATACTTGCGACCAACCATAACAACTGGCATTGGCTCTTGTTTTTGGGTTTGGATAAGTGTCAATGTTTCAAAAAGCTCATCCAGTGTGCCAAATCCTCCAGGATACACCACCAAGGCTCTAGCTCTATTTAAAAAATGTAGCTTTCTCATGGCAAAATAGTGAAACTGAAAGCAAAGACCTGGTGTTATATATGGATTAGGATACTGTTCATGAGGAAGCTTTATATTTAAGCCAATAGATTTTGCACCAACATCATGAGCCCCTCTATTTGCTGCCTCCATTATGCCAGGACCACCACCTGTTACTAAAATCACTCTACAGTCCTCTGGCCCCTTTCCACTTTTTCCAACAAGCCTGCCAAACTCCCTTGCATCATCATAAAAGATACTTTTTTCAACAAGCCTTTCTGCTCTAGCAAGCTTGTTTAAAAGCTGCGGAGTACTGCCATCTTTTTCTATTTGCTTTTGTATCCTTTTAAGCCTTTTTAAAGCAGTCTTTTTCTCAACAATGCGTGCACTTCCAAAAACAACAATTGTATGTTCAACGCCTAACTCTTGAAACTTTAACTCAGCCTTCAAATAATCGAGCTCAAGTCTTATACCTCTCGCCTTTGAAGACCTTATAAAATCAGGGTCTTCTTCTGCAAGCCTGTAGCTCGGATGAGACATTATCTTTTCAACAAGAGAAAGGGCAAGTGGATCTTCTTCTTTAAGCTTTGGCCTTTGCCAAGGAAGAAACCTCTCATTATTGTTTTTGTGATCTTTCATACTTGCACTTAACTATTTAATCTTTAATTTTAGGACTATTAAAAAACCACCTTAAAGCCTTATGAGCTCTATCTTCGCCTCATTAAGCATGTCTTTTGAAAGATCATCAGGATATCCTTCTTCATAATAGATCTTTTTAATTCCTGCATTTATAAGCATCTTAGTACATATGACACATGGCAGATTTGTACAGTAAAGAACCGAGCCTGACACCTGAATCCCATGATATGCCGCCTGTATTAAGACATTTTGTTCAGCATGAAGAGCTCGGCAAAGCTCATGTCTCTGGCCACTTTTAATGCCAAGCCTCTCCCTTAGACAACCGATTTCAAGACAGTGTTTTAAACCTGCAGGTGCACCGTTATAACCTGTACATAAAATTCTCTTATCTTTTACAAGAATTGCACCTACTTTTCTTCTTAAGCATGTAGATCTGGTAGAAACCAGCTTGGCAATAGACATAAAATACTCATCCCAACTTGGTCTGTTATTTTCATGGGAAGCTGGGATGCTGATATTCATCTTTTAAGCCCTAGTTTTTTGGCATTCGTCCAGAGCAACTTCATATCTTTTAAGGCGAGACTCATATAAGGGAAATAGCTCACAAATCTTTTTTATTTTTTTTCTTATGTCTCTTACAAGAGAGTCATTCTCAGGATCTTCAAGCAAGTCTGCAATATAATTTGCAACCTCTTCTATCTCTTTCTCTTTAAGCCCTCTTGTTGTCACTGCAGGAGTACCTATTCTTATGCCACTTGTTACAGAAGGAGGCTGTGTGTCAAAGGGGATGGCATTTTTATTGACGGTAATACCAGCCCTTTCAAGAACATCCTCTGCTTGAGCACCAGTTATCCCTTTGTCAGACAAATCTACAAGTATAAGGTGGTTATCGGTGCCACCTGACACCAGTCTAAAGCCCCTATCTTTTAACGTATCAGCTAGCTTTGCAGCATTTGCCACAATCTGTTGACAGTAAAACTTGTATTCATCGCCAAGTGCCTCCTTAAAGGCAACTGCCTTTGCAGCTATAACATGCATTAACGGGCCACCTTGTATGCCTGGAAAGATCTGGCTATTTAACAGCTTGCCAAAATGTTCTTTTGACAAGATAAAACCACCCCTTGGTCCACGAAGTGTTTTGTGAGTGGTAGATGTTACAAACTCTGCAAAAGGCACAGGTGAAGGGTGAATGCCGGCAGCAACAAGTCCGGCAATATGGGCCATATCAACCATAAGATATGCCCCTACTTCATCTGCTACCATCCTAAACATAGAAAAATCAATAGTTCTAGGATAAGCGCTTGCACCTGCAACAATAAGTTTAGGCTTATGAGCCCGTGCAAGCTCAAAAACTTGGTTGAAATCTATCTGCTCAGTCTCTTTGTCAACGCCATAATGAACTACATTAAAAAGTCTTCCAGAAAAACTGACCTTTGCACCGTGAGACAGATGACCTCCATGTGACAAATCCATAGCAAGAATGGTATCACCAGGATTTAAAACAGCAAAATAAACCGCCATGTTTGCCTGGCTACCAGAGTGCGGTTGAACATTTGCATATTCAGAGCCAAAGAGCATATTTAACCGATCAATAGCAAGCTTTTCCACCACATCCATATTTTCGCATCCGCCGTAATACCTCTTCCCTGGATAGCCTTCAGCATATTTATTCATAAAGACACTACCTTCTGCCTGCATTACAGCTTCACTTGCGAAGTTTTCCGAGGCTATCATCTCAAGCTGACCTGTCTGCCTGTCAATTTCAGCTTTTAATACCTGAAAAACCTCAAAATCGGTCTTACAAAGCTCTTTCACATTATGGCTCCTTTATACCAAAATTTTATTTGCAAAAATCCTGATCAGGATCGATTTGACAAAGCCTTCTAGTATGCCTTCCACCATCGAAAGGTGTTTCAAGCCATATCTTTACCATGGCAAGTGCAAGAGAGGGCCCAATAACCCTTCCTCCCATACATAGTATATTTGCATCGTTATGACGCCTACTCATCTCAGCAGTAAAAAGTTCATGACATAAGGCTGCTCTAATTCCTGGGGTACGATTTGCAACTATTGACATACCAATACCTGTACCACAAATAAGAATGCCCCTATCAACCTTTGCACTTTTTACAAGTTCTATCACCTTTTTTGCTTCTAATGGATAATCTACAGAGGCAGTAGAATAACAGCCTTTATCAATCACATCGTGACCCAAGTCTTTAATATAGTCTCTTACAAGCTCTTTTAATTCAAAACCGCCATGATCAGAAGAAATGGCAACTTTCATAAATCTTCCTTTAGCTAGATACTATTAAATATCAGAACACCATTTGTGCCGCCAAAGCCAAAAGAATTGCTCATGGCGACCTTAATATCAACACTTCTCGCCTCATTTGGCACATAATCAAGATCACAATCAGGGTCAGGTGTTTCATAATTAATGGTAGGGGGAACTATACCATCTTGTATAGACTTTACAGTAAAAACTGCTTCAATACCTCCTGCGCCTCCTAGTAAATGTCCAGTCATGGACTTGGTTGAACTTATTGGAATCTTGTAAGCATGATCACCTAAAACACTTTTAATTGCCCTTGTTTCACACAAATCATTCAATGGAGTACTAGTACCATGGGCATTAATGTAATCAAGCTCATCTGGAGAAATGCCAGCATCTTCCAGGGCCTCTTTCATAGCTCGTGCCCCGCCTTCTCCATCATCAGGTGGGGCTGTCATGTGAAAGGCATCACCGGTAAGTCCAAAGCCACTAATTTCTGCCTTTATATCTGCACCCCTTTTTTCTGCATGCTCAAGGCTTTCTAAAATAAGGATTCCTGCCCCCTCTCCAATTACAAAGCCATCTCTATCCTTATCAAAAGGACGCGATGCCTTTTCTGGCTCATCATTTCTGGTAGAAAGGGCCTTTAATGAGCCAAACCCTGCAAGAGCAAGCTCTGTAATTACAGCCTCACTTCCACCTGCAAACATTATATCTGCCGCCCCTCTTTGTATCTCTTTAAATGCCCATCCTATTGCATGAGTGCCAGCAGCACAGGCAGTACAAACAACAGTATTTGGCCCCTTGGCATTATAAAGTATTGATATCTGGCCTGAAGCCATATTGGGGATTGCCATTGGTATGAAAAATGGGCTTACACGCCTTGGCCCTCTTTTAACAAGCACATCTCTGTAATTTTCAATAGTCCCTAACCCACCGAGGCCAACTCCAGTTACAACGCCTATACGGGTTGGGTCTTCTTTATCTATATCAAGGCCAGAATCTTCCCATGCCTCCTTGGCTGCTGCCACAGCATATTGAACAAATAGATCGAGCCTTTTCACAAGCTTTGCAGGCATATATTCATCTGCCACAAAGCCCTTTACTTCACCAGCTATCTGGCAGTAATATCCATCTGTATTAAATCGTGTAACCTTTGTAATACCGCTTACACCTGAAATTATATTCTGCCAGCTTTCCTTAACGTTTAGTCCAACAGGAGTTATAAGCCCAAGGCCAGTAACAACAACCCTGCGGCTACAATCTTTTGTGCCCATGAGCGCCCCTTTTCAGTTACTAAACAGTTACTGATTTAAATGTTTTTTGACATAATCGATGGTATCTTGAACGGTTTGAAGCTTTTCAGCATCTTCATCGGCAATCTCCATACCAAATTCCTCTTCCATTGCCATTACTAGCTCTACAAGATCTAACGAGTCTGCACCAAGATCATCAGTAAAAGATGCCTGAGGAACAACCTTTTCCTTTGGAACACTGAGCTGACTTGAGATTATATCAATGATTTTTTCCTGAATATCCATCTCTTTCTCCTCCTTGAAAGATACTAAAAATATTTGCTATTGGCAGACAAGCCCGCCATTAACATGCAATGTATGACCGGTAATATATGACGCATTAGGAGATGCCAGAAAAGCCACTGCATCTGCTACTTCTTTGGCACTACCCATTCTACCAAGAGGAATCTCATTCAAAAGCCTTTCCTTTATATCCTCAGGAAGCACTTCTGTCATATCTGTTTCAATAAAACCTGGAGCCACTAAATTTACAGTAATTCCTCTCGTTGCAAGCTCTTTTGCCACTGTCTTTGTCAGCCCTTCTAGCCCTGCCTTAGAAGCAGCGTAATTAGCTTGACCTACATTACCAGTAGTGCCAACAACTGATCCAATATTTACAATCCTACCCCATTTTGTTTTCATCATGGCCATGGCACATGCCTGAATACAGTTAAAGGCACCTTTTAGATTTACTGAGATGACTCTATCCCAGTCATCTTCCTTCATTCGCACCATAAGCCCATCTTTAGTGATTCCAGCATTGTTCACAAGAACTTGTATTGGCCCCTTCTCTTTTATAAACCCAGAAATGGCCTCTTTTGTAGATGTCTTATCTGACACATCAAATGGCAAAAGACAGCCATTACCTCCATTTGCTTCTATCTCTTTTAAAACAGCCTTTGCGGCATCTTCATTTGAAGCGTAATTTATTGCAACATAAGCCCCCATTTCAGCAAGCCTAAGACAAATTGCTCTGCCAATTCCTCTTGAGCCGCCGGTTACTAGGGCATTCTTTCCATTAAGGGCCCTCTCACACATCTATCCCACGCTCCTTACATATCTTTTTTGTTAAAATAGGCAATATTTCCTTGCAATCTGCAACTATTGCATAGGTAGCCACATCGAAAATAGGTGCATCCTTATCTTTATTTATAGCCACAATTATTTCAGAGCCTTGCATTCCAACTAGATGCTGTATTGCTCCGCTTACACCGCATGCAATGTAAAGCTTGGGAGCTACTGTCACACCTGTTTGGCCTATTTGATGCCTAGATGAAATCCAACCTGCATCTGTAATAGCTCTTGTAGCACCAACTCCTGCATCAAGACACTTGGCAAGATCTTCAACAAGCTTAATATTTTCCTTCTTTTCCAGACCCCTTCCGCCAGTAACTACAATTTCTGCATCAGTAAGGCTTGGACCATCAGCCTCTTCTATCACAGACTCTATTACACGTAATCTTGAATTCAGAAGCTCCTCAGGAGGATCAAACTCTATTATCTCACCGCTTCTTGCTTCATCTGGTTCAAGGGCCTTTAACACATGAGGCCTTACAGTTGCCATCTGAGGCCTAGTAGAATCACAAATTATTGTGGCCATAAGATTTCCACCAAAAGCTGGCCTTGTTTGAAGAAGATTTCTGGTGTCTTTCTCTATCTCAAGGCCGGTACAATCTGCAGTAAGACCTGTCTCTAAGATAGTGGCCACTTGTGGAATAAAGGCCCTACCCATTGATGTAGCCCCTGCAAGAATAATCTCAGGCCTCTTCTGCATTGCAAGGTGTGCAAGAATTCTTGAATATACATCATCATAAAAATTTTTAAGCTCAGGCCTATCTACCACTATAACCTCATCTGCTCCTCGCAAAATAAGCTCTTTGGCCTTAGAGACAACATCATAACCTAAAAGTATCGCAGTCAATGTTGTGCCTAAATCATCCGCAAGCTGTCTTGCCTTTCCTAGGAGTTCAAAAGTGACAGGGGCAAACTCTCCATTTTTGATTTCAGAAACAACCCAAACCCCTTCCCAAGATGTCAAGTCTTCGTCTTTATCTTTTTCTTCACGTTTGATCTCAAGTGCACCCTCGGGGCAAGTCTCTACACAAGTACCACAAAGGGTACATGTGTCGTGATCAATTACTGCCTTTTCTTCTTGAACACTAATAGCCCCAAAGGAACAAACCTCTTCGCACTCGCCACAACCAATGCATTTATCTAAATCTATAACCAACATTAGATTATACCTGCCTCTTTAAGTCTTTCCACAAGAGCATTTGCCTGTTCTTCTGGGCTCCCTTCAAGGAATTCTTTCTTTGCCTCAAATGTTGGAATATAAGTTGAATGAACTTTTGTAGGAGAGCCACTTAGCCCTATACGAGCAGTTTCTGCTCCAATATCTTCGGCATTCCACATAGGAATTTTTGCCTTTTTTGCCTTCATTTTAGCCTTTAAAGATGGCACCCTAGGGGTATTCATAGTTGACAAGGTTGTAATTAAACAGGGAAAGTCAACCTCTACAATATCATACCCCTGTTCATACATTCTCTTAAGTCTGAGTGCCTTTCCGTCATCTATAACTTCCATTTCAGAAACATTGGTAACACATGGAATGCCTAGACGTACAGCAAGGCCAGGCCCTACTTGTGCCGTATCACCATCTATTGCTTGTTTCCCGCAAAAAACAGCGTGGACATCGCCTATCTTTTTTATCCCTTTAAACAAAGTATAGGTAGTTGCCAAAGTGTCTGAACCTGCAAAAGCCCTATCTGAAATTACAACCCCCTCATCTACTCCCATCGACATAGCTTCTCTAATTGCCTCTTCTGCTTGAGGGGGACCCATAGTAATGGCAATAACCTTTGCATTGAGTTCATCCTTAAGAGTCAAAGCAGCCTCTATGGCGTGATAATCAAAGGGATTTATAACACTCTTTACTCCATCTCTTATAAGAGTACCCTTTTCTCTATCAAACTTAACGCTTTCTGCATCTGGAACTTGTTTTATACACACAACTATATTCATGGCACTATCTTCTTGCATATTCCTTATTGAGGGCTTGTCCAATAACATTTCTCTGAATCTGGTTTGTACCTTCATAAATTTGAAGGATTTTGGCATCCCTCATCATCTTTTCCACAGGATATTCTTTCATATATCCATATCCACCTAAAATCTGTACAGCATCAGTTGTAACTTTCATGGCTACATCTGTTGGAAATAGCTTTGCCATAGCAGACAATTTAGAGATATCCTTTTCCCCAGAATCTATTGTACGTGCTATGGCATAAACAAGGGCCCTAGATGCCTCAATCTCTGTAGCCATGTCGGCAAGCATATGCTGAATTGCCTGAAATGCAATTATAGGCTGGCCAAACTGAACCCTTTGCCTGGCATACATTACTGATTCGTCAAGGGCTGCCTGAGAAAGTCCAACTGCTATTGCTCCAATACCAGGTCGTGCCAGATCAAGAGTGCGCATTGCAATAATAAACCCTAAGCCTCTTCTTCCAAGGAGCCTATCTTTTGGGATACGGCAATCTGTAAATACAAGCTCCCTTGTGGCAGAAGCCCTTAACCCCATCTTTTTCTCTTTTTTACCAAAGCTGAATCCCTCGTCTCCCTTTTCAACAATAAAGGCAGATGCACCCCTTGCTCCCTTATCTTTATCAGTAAGAGCAATGATGGTATAAATCTCTGCCTCTCCACCATTGGTAATCCACTGCTTTGTACCATTTAACACCCAGTAATCACCATCTTCCACTGCTGTTGTCTTTATCCCTGCTGCATCACTACCGGCACCTGCCTCTGTTAGACCAAAGGCAGCAAGTTTTTTCCCTGATGCAATATCTGGCAGATACTTTTCCTTTTGTTCATCACTTCCAAAAAGGACAATAGGATATCCTCCAAGAGCGCTTGCAGCAAATGTGGTGGTTACAGCAATACAACCATAGGCCAGTTGCTCTACAGCAAGACAGTTTTCAAAACAACCTCCTCCAAGGCCACCATATTCTTCAGGAATATAAAGCCCAAAAAGATCTGCTTGTGCCAAATCTTTCATTATATCCCAAGGAAATTCTTCTGTTTCATCAAGTCTTGCCCTAACAGGTATAATTTTTTCAAGCGCAATCTGACGCGCCAAATCTACTATCATTTGCTGCTCTTCTGTTAAAAAATAATTGACATTTGCCATCTATTGCCACCTCTTGTTTTCAATTGTAACTTTCACCAGCTCATGGTGACTCCTGCCCAAGTAAATCCGCCTCCAAAGGAGATCATGAGCACATTGTCACCCTCTTTTAACTTGCCACTTCTATTTGCTTCATCAAGGGCAATGGGTATGCTTGCCGCTGAGGTATTACCATACTTATGGATATTGATAAAGACTTTGTCTTTAGGAAGCTTAAGCCTTTCTCTTAAGTACTCAAGAATTCTTATATTTGCCTGATGAGCAATGAGAAGATCCAAGTCTTCATTTTGCCAGCCTGCCGCTACCATTGCCTCATTTGTTACAGACTCAAGTGCCCTCACAGCATGTTTAAATACATCTCTTCCTTGCATTTCTATATACTGCCACCCCTTTGACAGTATCTCTTCATTTACTGGATGGGCAGTTCCAAGGCCACGAATAGTTAGTAGTTCCCACACTGAGCCGTCAGCATGTAAATGCGTTGAAATTATCCCTCTTTTCTCATCGTTACTTCCTGTTACAACTGCTGCTCCTGCACCATCGCCAAAAAGAACACAAGTTGTCCTATCTTGCCAGTTTGTCCTTCTTGAAAGCACCTCGCTACCAATTACAAGAACCTTCATATTTGGATCAAGCCTTACAAATTTATCAGCCATTGAGAGACTATATAAAAAGCCTGAGCAGGTGGCTGAAATATCAACTGCACCTGCATTTATAGCTCCAAGGGCATCTTGAACCAAACAGGCAACAGATGGCATAGGCATATCAGGAGTAAGTGTACCAACAATTATCAGATCGAGATCTTTACCCTTAATGCCAGCCATCTCTAAAGCCTTTTTAGAAGCAGAAATGGCAAGGTCAGAGTTGTTTTCCCCCTCTTGGGCTATGTGCCTCTGCTTAATGCCAGTTCTAGTGGTTATCCACTCGTCTGATGTATCTATCATATTTTCAAGGTCTTTATTGGTTAAGACCTTTTTAGGCACACAAGAACCTGTTCCTACAATTCTTGCTTTTGCAATCATTTTCAAATATCAAACTATCCGCAAAAGGTCCCTGCCCTCGGCTAAAGAGGCCTCCAACTTTTCAGCCAAATTTAACTTTGACAAATTATGAGCTGCAATAATTGCATTTTTCACAGCCTTAGCCCCTGAACGCCCATGACATATCATAACTGTACCTTTTACACCGAGAAGCGGAGCACCTCCATACTCTGCATAATCAACTCTTTTTCTAAATCTTTTAAAGGCCTTTTTGGCTAAACCGTAGCCCATAGTGGCAAGAAGATTGCCTTCTATCTCACTTTTTAACATCAAAATAACTGTTTCTGCCAAACCCTCACTTAGTTTTAAGCATATGTTGCCAACAAAACCGTCGCATACTATTACATCAACATCTCCTTTAAAGACGTCTCTACCTTCTACATTTCCAACAAAATTTAGATTGCTGCCATTTAAGAGGTCGTAGGCCTTTTTTACCTGCTGATTGCCTTTACTGTCTTCTTCGCCAATACTTAATAATCCAACAGTCGGATTAGGCTTTTTTAAAAATTCTTTTGTAAAAAGAGAACCCATAATACCAAATTGAAGTAGATGATGAGGCTTACAATCTACATTTGCACCAACATCTATCATTAAAGAAGGGGTCTTAAGAGTGGGGAAAAGAGTGGCAATTGCAGGCCTTATTCCCTTAATCCTTCCAAGTACAAACATTGCTGTTGCAAGTGTAGCTCCTGAGTTGCCAGCACTTACAACTCCATTTGCCCGCCCGTCTTTAACCAGGTCAAAACAAACTCGAATAGAAGAATTTTTCTTTTTTCTAAGGGCATCCGATGGGGCCTCTGCCATATCAACCACCTCTGTGGCATCTTCTATTGATATTGAAAGGCTGGCCCCCTTTTGCCTTTCTAATTCTGGTTCAAGAAGGGCCTTCTTGCCCACCAAGATTACTTCTATTTCATGCTCTTTTGCGGCTTCAACAGCCCCTTCCACAAGAGTGGAAGAGCCTCTGTCACCGCCCATTGCATCTAGGGCTATAGCCATCTCTTAGAACTCTTCATCCTCCTTTAGAAATGTTTTGCCCTTATATGTTCCGCAATTTGGACATATCCTGTGAGGAGCCTTTGGCTCTGCACATTGAGGGCAAAGTGACACTGCTGGTTTAGACAATGCATCATGTGAACGACGATTTCCGCGTCTAGCCCTTGAAACTTTTCTTTTTGGTACTGCCATCTCTTTTAGCCTCCAATTTATCTAAAAATTTTTATCTTATCCTTCATTTATATTTTTAAGCTGTGCAAGTATGGCAAAAGGATTGTCTTCCTTAACCTTATCACACTTACACTGTTCTCTATTAAGATCAACACCGCAGCTTGGACATAAGCCCTTGCATTTATCTGAACAAAGAATCCTCATTGGGAGCTGAAGAAGTATCTGTTCTCTAAACAGCTCCTCACCCTTAATCTGCCCATCTTCATACCAAAAAACATCTATATCCTCTTTAGAAAGATGATATTCTTCACCTAAACCTTGTCCAAATTCATCCTTTGGTTGCAGTAAATAAAAAAAATCTGTATCAACTTGCCTGTTAAAGGTATCAAGACATCTATCACACACGAGCTGCACAGCGGCACTAATATGCCCTGTTATTTCTATATCAGCCCCCTTTTTGTGTAACTCTAATCTCCCTGAGGCATCTATTATCTTCACATACTCATCTACTTCAGGAATAAGGTGAGCAATATTAAAAAAATTTAGAAAAAGCCCCTCCTCAGGGATATCTGATACCTGAATAAGTGTTTTTGGTTCCATGTATTCTTATTTTTGCCAGGTGGCAAAATTAACCTAAATTTAAATTTTGGTAAATTAGAAATGCCACAATATATGTATTAAGTACTGCTTGTCAAGTTACTTGAAAAAACATACTTATTTTTTTAGGCTCTTTATAAAAATAAGCTTTTAGTTTTCATAAAGATCCATTTCTGCAATGGAGACAGAACGCAAATCAACCTGTCCATCTAATTCAGTATCAACTGCAAAATACAAGTAATAAGCTCCTATTGGCAAATCTATTCCAGCGCCGTCAAATACCTTAAAATTGTCCAAATTCACAAGCTCACCCTGATAAGTAATCAAAGGACTATCTGACTTGACCCATTTCCATGGATATTGATACCAATAAACTCCAAGTCCTGGTACTACTGCCCATAAATAATATTCTGCTATTTTGCTCTGTCCTTTGGCATTAAGGGAAACATTTATAGAAAAATAACCTAAGCGTTTCACTCCTTCAGTAGAGTTCCCATTTATTATAACCTTGGTATCTAATAACTTTTCAGGCTTAAATTCGTCGGCTCCAATGTCAACATTACTTCCCCATACTCGTGGCTCTAGCTCATAGTCAGTATATCCAGCACCATTTATTCCTCTATCAATGGCAGGACTTTCTTTTGTTAAATGAAAGTCTGCCTCAGGACCCCATGTGGCATTCTTAAACCTTGGATTAGAATATATATTTCCAGAACCAAGAGAGGCAATGTTTGTATCTGTATAAAATTTATCTCCATGTTGGAGCTGAACTCCCTCGTCTTCATTTCTATTAAAGAACAAGTTATTGCTAGCAGTTAATTTTACACATCCGCCAACATATGCTCTTTTAAGACCTGCTATTATATTATTTCTTAAGGTTACATTTATTGATGTTGCAGGACAATTATCATATTGAATAACTGTCGAATAGTGTGCAGGTCTGCTACTATCGTCAAATAAGGTATTATTTACAATCTCAAAATTTCCATCTTTATCGTCTGTTTCAATAATAAGTAAGGTCCATGGAGTTTGCACTGTTGGCCTTGGATATCCTGTGCCATAAATTAAACAATTTTCTACTTTGCTACCACTCCCCCAAATTTTGACTCCATCTCCAAAATTATTAGCAACTATACAGTGATGTATATATGTGTTTTTGGATTTAGAATCCAAGCCATCTCCTAAATTATACTGTGATACTGTATAAGCAATCTCTATTGGTCCTTCTGAATCTTCTATTCCAAAACCATCTGGCCTGTCATAAGGAGATACCTGTTCTATACCTTGATAAAACATACCAGCATGTTCAAATTTACATCTGTAAATAACCACATGTTGCCATCCAGGGCCTCCATTGGATGATGGACACCCAAGACTTGTCATGCCAGTATGGTGAATATGAACTCCTTCAAACCTTAAGTGATCAGCGTTGCCAGAAACATTTATGCCAGTTTCTTCTACATGATGGATCAAGACATTTCTTATTTCGATATGCGAAACAGAGCCGCCTCCCGAGCCACCAGCATCAATCCCCTCTCTAAGACCACCTGAATAAGGATTATCTATAAGAGAGGTAATCTCAAGGTTTTCAATTTTTACATAACTCCTTCCGCTTATATCTATGGCAGCAAATAGGCTCCCTGCACCTTTAATTATTGGCCTGTTTGTCAGACTCTCCCCTCTAATAGTTATCCACTTATCTTTTTCTCCTGATGATTCTAGAGTTATCATGTCTGTGAAAAACTCACGCATTATGTATTCACCTGCCCTAATTATTAAAACATCTCCTGGTTTTAACTGTTTTGATGCAAATCCAGGTGTACGCCATGGACTTTCTGCCGTGCCAGAAGATGAATCATTCCCATCTGGAGAAACGTAATAGGTGGCAGAAAAGACACTACTGTTAATTAAAGCAAAGAAAATCACTAAAGTAAGTTGAATAAAATTTTTCATTGGATGCCCCCGTGTCTTTAAAAGTTACAAAACTAAGTACTGTCCTTATTTTGATATTCGACTATATAAACATGGTAATTAAAATTCCTATTTCATATAAAACATAAAGTGGAAGCCCCATCAAAGCCATGTTTACCACATCAGGGGTTGGGGTAAGCATTGCAGCTAAAATTGCAATTATTAATATTGCAAAGCGCCTGCCCTTTTTAAAAAAGGCCTGTGTACAAATTCCTAGTTTGCACATCACTGTCATGATAAGTGGAAGTTCAAAAATCAACCCAAATCCCAAAAGAAAGAGGCCAACAAAATTGACAAACTTTCCGACGCTAATAACAGGTTTAATATGTTCAGATTGATAGCCTAAAAGAAAGTTTATTCCAAAAGGCAAGGTTATAAAAAAACAAAAAGCCGCACCAGCGTAAAAAAGTAAGAGCGATGACAAGACAAATATAAATGCAAATCTTTTTGTTATGCCAAAAGAGATGATCAAAACCTGACTTATACGCCATAAAATAAAAGGCATAAGGACAGAAATGGCAAGCACACTTGAGATCTTAATTAGAGCGACAATTGGCTCCATAACGCCAAAAAAGGCAAGCGGTTGATCTAGGTGAATCTGAAGAAAATTTAAGATATCTGGAGCAAACCAGTAGAGTATAAAAGTAATAATGATAAAAGATGCTCCAATTTCTAAAATAAACTTTCGAAACTGAAATAAAAAAAAGGCGATCTTTTTGGCCGGAGTTTCATTACTACTAAAAACTACCTTTTCTGTTGTTCCATAGGACATTTTACAAGATATTTTGCCTGATATAATTTACTGCATTTCTAAAAAGAATAATTCCAGCCCCTTCATCTTTGTCAAACTTTTGCCTTGTCCACCTGGGGTGATTCGTAAAGTGATGAAAAGCCTCTGGATGTGGCATAAGCCCCATGAGCCTGCCAGTTGGATCGCATATGCCAGCAATTGAGAGTTCCGAGCCATTTGGATTATAAGGATATTCCATGGTTGGCTCTTTTGTTAATGGATGAATATATTTAAATGCTATCAAGTTTTTTTGTTCAAGCTCTTTTATTACGTCATCATTTAGGCCAACAAACTTCCCCTCTCCATGACGCACTGGAAGCTCTATCTCATCAATGCCCTTTGTATAAACACATGGAGAAGACGAATTTGCCTTAAGATGTATCCACCTGTCTTCAAAGCGAGCTGAATCATTATAAGTAAGGCTTACTACTCGTTCTTCATAATTACCATAGATTGCTGGCAGAAGACCTGTCTTAACCATCAATTGAAAGCCATTGCATATGCCTAGAATCAAACCGCCATTTTCAACAAACCTTAGAATCTGGTCCATGAGCCTTTCGCCAGTTGTTTTTATCTTGGCGTGTCTGAGCCTATGGGCACCAGCCTGAGCAGCGCCAAGGTTGTCGCCATCTAAAAAACCTCCTGGCAAATTTAAAAAATGATA
>CAYMRT010000047.1:0-5991 GCA_964392885.1 uncultured Desulfobacterales bacterium
CTGGTCAACTATATTTGTGTAAGGATGTTTTGTGGTTCTTTATGTCTTTTTCAAAAAGACATTGTTTTTTGTTTATGTTTAAAATATAGCTTTGATGATAAGTCAAATAAGAAGTTTCAGTGGCTAGTCTAATCTTTTTGAAGAGCTATCTGTGTGAGAAGAGGTAGTAAGTATTGGTGAAGTAAAATTATGTTGCTCTTTTTTAGGTTTCTTTGGTAGGCCACTAATAATTATAACTGGAGCACCAAGTGGAGTAACTTCAAAAAGTTCTTGCATGTCTTGATTTCTAAGAGCAATGCAGCCACGAGTCCAGTCCCATCCAATTCCTCCTCCATGGATGCATACAGCACCACCTAATTTTGTAAACCAAGGGGGACGCTTGCCATGATCAATTGCCCATATTATTGCCTTATATTGTTTTTTAGTAATAAGGCCACTTTTAAGCCCTCTGAGGGCGTCTTCCTTTGTCGGATAGCTAATTCCCAATGATTTAAAATACTTGCTTTTAGGGTTTTTATTACAGACAAAGAACTTGCCCTCAGGAGTCCTACCGTCTCCTTGTTTCACTTTGTCTCTAAGAGGATCTGGACCAAGATTTATTGGATAGATTCTCATTAGAGTTTCCCCAG
The DNA here is from genome assembly GCA_964392885.1 of uncultured Desulfobacterales bacterium. GTDB lineage: Bacteria > Desulfobacterota > Dissulfuribacteria > Dissulfuribacterales > QOAL01 > JAADCZ01. Next base: position 630 of record CAYMRT010000047.1, read on the forward strand.
AGAATAGGTATAGTATCCTTTTCTTTTTGTTAATTATAATTTTTGGATCTTTAAGGGGCTTAGGCAAAGGCTGATATAAGTATTTAAGATTATTACGCCATTTTGAATTGGAATAGCTTTGAGAAAGATCAACCGGTGCAATTGCACTTAAGTTGTATTTAGGTAGCTTTCTTTCTTTGTCTGCACAACTAGCTACAATCAATAAAGTTAGTATTAGAAGGAGACAATTATACCATACTCGCCTTCTTGGCATTTTCCCTCCCCAGTCAATACTAGCATTAACTATATCAATAAATTAGCAAAAAACAAGTAGCTGTGAAATTTTTATCTTCATTATTACTTAACTATAATGAAATGTTTAGTTTTATTTTTTTATTTAAAGAGAGGCTTGTTAGGTCATAGGTTATAAATGGATATTGTAGAGGTAGATTTTCTATAATTGTAGCATCTTATTTAATTATTTCTTAATCAAAATGTGCTATATAATGTAATTAACTTTTTTAAGTTAGGAGTAAACTAAGCAGATGAAAAGAAATATTATATTTTTTAGCATAATTATCTTCTTTTTTATATTTTTTTTAAGTCCTTCTTATGGCAAAACAAAAGTTGTTACAATACTTGGCACTGCAGACCTTCAAGGGTTAATGGAGCCTCAAAAAGTTAATTTAGATATGGATGGTGATGGAAAAAAAGAGAACCATTATTTTGGTGGAATAGCACGTATTTCAACATTAATAAAGAGGATAAAGGCACAAAATAATAGAGTAGTGGTAGTATCTTCTGGAGATGATTTAATGGGAAGGTTGTTTCACTTTTACAAGGGCAGGGCAATCTTTTCTTTACTTTCAAAGAGTGGATACGATTTAATGGCTCCTGGAAATCATGAATTTGACAAGGGAAGCAGTGTATTGGCAAGTGCCATGGAGAGCGCAGATTTTTTAATGCTTTGTTCAGATCTTATCATTTCAAATCCTGCCTTAGCGAGAAAGTGCAAACATTATGTAATTAAAGATCTTAATGGAATTAAGGTAGGCTTCTTTTCATTAATGACAACTAATTTTAATGAAATAAGTGCAGCAGACGATGTTGTTGTAGAAGTCGATCATGAAAAAGTGGCTGAGAGGATGATAAAGCTTCTTAAGAAGAAGGGTGCTTCAGTAATTGTTGCTATAACTCATCAAGGGCTTAAGGAGGATATGGCCATTGCAAAGAAGGTTAGAGGGATTGATTTAATATTTGGTGGTCATAGCCACAAGTTTTTAAAAAAAATTAGATTTGTAGGTAGTACTGCTATAGTTAATGGAGGTGAACAAGGCTTTTATATAATAAAAGTTGATATTCCAGTAAATGAACAGGGATCCGTAATGCATAAAATGATAAAAATGACAGCTATCCCTGTAGATGAAACAGTAAAGGCTGATGAAAATATTGAAAAACTGCTACAAGGTTTTGTAACTCTCTTGCCAGATGCTGTTGTACTTGGCACCACTTATAAACCCTGGGATATGAGAAGTGAAACCTTAAGACAAGGTGAATCAGATGTTGCAGATATGATAAATGACCTTTTTAGAGCCAAATTTAAGGTTCAAATTGTTTTGAACAATGCTGGGGCCTTTAGAGGTAAAAAGATATATCCACCTGGGAAAATAACAGATGTTATGCTTGATGAAATTGATCAATTTAAGAATTGTGCAATACTTTTTAAACTTAAGGGTAAATATTTGCAGGAAATATTAGAGCATAGCGCAGCGAATTATGGAAAGGGAGGTTTTCTGCAGGTTTCTGGGATTCGATATAAAATTAATATTTCTAAAAAGCCACAGATTATTAAGGATGGTAAAGTTATTCAAAAGGGACATCGCGTAGAAAAAATTGAGATTTTTGAAAATGGTATTTTAAAGCCAGTTAATCCAGAAAAAGAGTATCTGGTCTTAAGTAACTCATTTCTTGTGGAAAGGGCAGGGGATGGTTATTTTTGGTTTAGAAAATATGGTACAGAATTTAAAAATACATATACCACATTTTCTTCTCTTATAGCGTGTTACCTAAAAAGATATGGTAACTTGACTCCAAAAGGTATTGATGGAAGGATAGAAGTTATTAAGTAATCTTAACTTTTGTTATCTTGCCTTCGAAGGTTGAAAAAATGGCTTCGTCTTTGTGAAGTTCGAGGATGTTAGATGGAAGCAGTCTTGCTTTGCCTAGACCTCCTGGTAAGTCAGCGACAAAGTTTGGCATGCAAAGGCCACTTGTGTTTCCCCAAAGTTTATTCATTATTTTAATACCTTTTGAAAGAGAAACCCTAAAGTGGTCAACTCCCAATACATGATCACATTGAAAGATATAATAAGGTCTAACCATTATCTTTTGCAGGGAGTAGAAAAGGTTTTTAAGGGTATCTAAATTGTCATTTATTCCCTTTAAAAGCACAGTTTGATTAGATATGGGGATTCCACATGATAATAGTTTATTAATGGCTGTTTCTGCTTCTTTTGTAATTTCTGATGGATGATTAAAGTGAGTATTTATCCAAATTGGGCGATATCTTTTTAAAAGATTGCAAAGTTTATCTGTAATTCCCATTGGAAGAACAACAGGAAGCCTTGTGCCAATTCTTATTACTTCAATGGTTTCTATTTGTTTTAAATTATGTAATAGCTTCTCAAGCTTTTTTATAGATAAAGTAAATGGATCACCACCAGAAAGTATAACCTCTCTTATTTGTGTGTTATGTTTTAGGTACTCTTTAATTTTTTTTAAATAGTCTTCATTAAATGAGATAGATTCTGACTTTTTCCAAGCTCTTTTTCTATTGCAATGTCTGCAATAGCTCATACATGAATTTGTAACTAAAATAAGAACTCTATCTTCATAGCGATGAATTAGACCTGGTAGCGGCTTATAAGTATTTTCTAATAATGGATCAGGAGAAGAATCTGATAGTTTAAATTCTATTTCTTTTAAACTTGGAATTACTTGTGCTTTTATAGGATCATGCTCATCTAACGGGTTTATAAGGTTTAAGTAATAAGGAGTTGAGGCCCACTTGTATTTATTAAGAAGGGCCTCATATTTTTTTTTATTTATTTTTAAAAAAGGAAGTTTTTTTAAACCATCTAACCCTGTAAGTCTATTATTTATTTGCCAAGATGGGTCAAGCCAACTTTTTTCATTAACATCCTTCCAGATTATCTCCCTAAGGGTCACTTTTGGCTATTTTTCAAAAGGATTTTTTAAAAGAATGGTTTGATCTCTTCCAGGGCCAACAGATACCAATATTACAGGCACTTGTGCCATATCTTCAATAGCCTTTACATAATCTCTAGCCTTTTGAGGAAGCTCATCTATTGATCTAGCCCCACTTATATCCTCGTCCCAGCCTGGAGCCTCCTGATATATAGGGGTAATCCTTTCAACCATTTTTATATTGGCAGGCATATAGTTGAAACTGTTTCCATCAACTTCATATCCATTACATATTTTAATAGGATTAATGCCACTTAAAACGTCAAGTTTGGTAATCGCAAGTCCATCAAGGCCGTTTAATCTAACTGCGTCCCTTAGTACAATGCCGTCTAACCAACCACAGCGCCTTTTTCTTCCTGTAGTAGCTCCAAATTCTGCCCCTTTTTGTTGAATTGTATTACCTATCTCGTCAAAAAGTTCTGTTGGGAACGGTCCTCCCCCAACTCTAGTTGTATAGGCCTTACAGATTCCTATTACATAATCAATTTTACTGGGGCCAATTCCTGCACCACAGCAAGCTCCTCCAGCTACAGTATTTGAGGATGTTACAAAGGGATATGTCCCATGGTCAATGTCAAGCTGAGTGCCTTGGGCACCTTCAAAAAGTATATTTCCACCTGATTTTTTTACTTGATCAATTAATAAAGATACATTGTCAACGTATGGTTCAAGCCGTTCCGCATATTTCATATATTCAGAATATATAGGCTCTGCTTCAAGCCCATTTGCATTTAACATCTTTGTAAGTATAAAGTTCTTTTCTGCTATATTTGCTTCAAGTTTTTCCCTAAAAAGGCTTGGATCTAACAAATCTCCAACTTTTATTCCATTTCTTACTATTTTATCTTCATAACAAGGGCCTATACCTCTACCTATTGTTCCAATTTTTTTACCATCTGCCTTAGCTGCTTCTCGTGCATGATCAAGAGCCTTATGATATGGCATTATTAAGTGAGTGTTAAAACTAATTTTTAATCTTTCTGGACTTACTTCACGGCCTTTTTCTTTTAATCCATCAAGTTCTTCAATCAACACAGATGGATCAAGGACAACACCGTTACCAATGGCACATTTCTTATCTTCGTATAAAATACCAGAAGGAATTAAGTGAAAAATAAACTTTTCATTATTTACAACAAGGGTATGTCCTGCATTATTTCCCCCTTGAAATCTTACAATCAGATCTGCATACTCAGTGAGAAGATCTACAATTTTTCCTTTTCCTTCATCTCCCCACTGTGTTCCAACAACAACTACAGTTGCCATAAATTTTTCTCCCCCCTTTACTTTTCCAACCCGTCAGGATACTTAACCAGAATGTAAAAGTCAAAGGGGTTCTTAAAAAAAATGGAGAGAAACAAAAAAGAGGTTATTTATGTCCTTGATGGAAGTTCATATTTATATAGGGCCTATTTTTCTACCCAAAGAGAATTTACAAGCTCAAAAGGCGTTCCTACTAGAGCGATTTATGTAATAACCAATATGATTTTAAAGATTCTTAAAGAAAAAGCTCCAAAATATTTGTTGGTGGCTTGGGATGCAAAGGGTCCTACCTTCAGACACAAACTATACGAAGAATATAAGGCAAATAGGCCTCCAATGCCTGCAGACCTGATTGAGCAAGTGCCATATATTAAAAAGATTATTGATGCCCTTGGAATAAGTCAGCTTGAAATTGATGGATTTGAAGCAGATGACATAATGGCAGCAGTAGCTAAAAAGGTACGGTCATTAAAGGACAAGAAGTTAGTGCTTATTACAGGGGATAAGGATATGCGTCAACTTGTGTCAGAAAATGTAGAATTGTGGGATCCAATGAGAGATACTGTGACCGATTTAAAAGGTTTTAAAAAAGAATTTGGTATTGAGCCTCAACAGTATGTAGATGTGTTAGCATTGCATGGAGATCCTTCAGACAATGTTCCTGGTGTACCAGGCATTGGTCCCAAGACAGCAATTAAATTGGTTGCAGAATATGGCTCTGTAGAAAATTTGATCGAACATCTTGAAGATCTTAATAAAAAGAAAAAGCTTAAAGAGAATCTTATCAAAAGTAAAGAAAAGCTGCCTTTATGGAAAGAACTTGTAAGTCTAGATGATAAGATCCCTGTTGAGA
>CAYMRT010000048.1:0-4260 GCA_964392885.1 uncultured Desulfobacterales bacterium
ATTAAGCCCGTCAAGCAGCCTCGTTGTGATTGGGCAGAAGCATTTAAGGCAATGGCTAAAAGAGGAGATGATAAGTTAATAGAACTTCCAAATAGCGAGTGGGATGAGGAAGAGTGGGATCGGATAAGAACAATTGATAAAAATAGACTGGTCAAGCAACTTGGCAAGATAAGTAAAAAGGCCTAGATGGAGGTACTCCAAGTTTTACAAGAAATGTTTACCTTCTAGCTTAAAATAATTCAGAAAAAAAGTATGAGATATTATCCAAGTATTTAGGTGAAGTTGAAGCAGAGAGATTTATAGCATTAATTCAACGAGAATCTTTTGACTATACTAAATGGCGAGAGGAGAATTTAGTTGAAGGGGAAAGTATAGAAGATCTAAGCAAAAAAGCCATGGAACCTAGAAGAAACACCTAACAATTGGCTACCTGTAAGACTAACCTTCTTTGTTAACAGTTTTTAGGTATTCGTTTACAGAATCTATAGGTCATTATATCCCAGAGTCACAAGAACAAGGTATTTTTATATACCGTGAATTAATAATTTCTCCCTAGAGGGTAATGTATAAAGTTCATGAAAGAGGCAATTGTTGATTCCAGCACCAATACAGAGGATATCTTACTGGAAAAGTAAATTAAATTCAGAAATAGAGGCAAACAAGTGAGTACCTAGAGACGAACAAAGAGTTATTTGCCTGTCCGGGATTTTACCACTAGTTTTAAGTGATTGATCAAGATCCACATATAGGCCCGTGCTGGATTGCAATAAAGTTCACTTTCCAGCACAGGCCTACTTAACGAGAGATATTAGATAGTTATTGGCAATTTGGATCATTCAACCATTCTTGGTCTATTTCGTACTCGTAACCTTCTGGGAGATCCATTACATATTTAAAACGCCATTCCTGTTTACAAATCAATTCTGAATGTATGTCAGCATATGTGTTGACGTATTTTGAGTTTTCTGTGCAACTAAATACTTTATTGGAAATCCAGTGACAATCAGTCAATGAATGGCCATCAAATCCTCCCCAATGGTCTTGGGCAATTGTCCATACACCATCTGTAGGGGTGAAAGTGAAATAGCACCAATTGAGTACCACACAAGATTGATCCTTACACATGATTGGCCTCGGTGGATAGGTATAGTCAGATTCTTCGGTATAACTATTTTCAAGTTGACCATTTTTATAACTTTCGCAGTACTTGTCTAAATATGAAAGTTCCCAATATCCAGAAATATCTCTAAAGGTCCCCGACCCTTGAGCAGCCTGGGCCTTTGAAACCGATTTAATTTTTTCCAGAAGCCAACCCGGAAGGTCGCTACTATTGATAGTGAAAGTCTCGCCCGTCTCGGGATTTCTCCAATTGCCAGGTGGCAGCAGATAGGTAATATCTGAAATACAAGCTCCTCCGCTATAGCTGCTCCTAAACATATTTGCACAAGCTGGATTTAGTGACTCGAGGCCCACATAAGTAGCCTCTAACTGTGTTCCGTCTATGTGGATGCTTTTTCCAATCAGGTTTGCTATGTCGTCATAGTAGGTAGTCAATATTCCTGATACACCTTCTACAAGTGAGCTACCCAAAATGGCAACAGTGCCAAATCCCTTGTCTATGTATGTGAGTATCTTGCATCTGGGTCCCCATAACAAACTGGGATCGTCATAGAAAAATTCGACAAAACCATCATGAACGTTGATTATAGTATTTGCAAGGCCTACGGTTACCGCTCCCCCAAGAGCCAATCCACTGAGTACGGGGCTCGATGCCAAACCCGCAAAGGCCAATGCTGTTCCTCCGGCCCAGAGTGTGACCTTTGAGCCTGTATTTGCAACAACTGCTGTCTTTCTTAACATTTCCCACCAGGCCGCCTCGTCAAAGGCTGTGTTGTTGTTTTTTGTCTCCCCAATATAATTTAAGAGGGTGTTACATTGAGTTAACATGGAATCGGCCTGATCATAGACCTTAACCGCTATATCTAACAATTCCTTGGTAACGGCAGCCTTGGTTGAATCATTTACGATACCTAAACCTTTTGATGAAATGTACGTTGAAATTGGGATGGCGGTCCTATTAAAAATTGCGTGATCTTTGGCTAAGGCCTGCACCAATTTGTTCAATCGATCGACTATATGATCTTTGTCCATAATATGGAAATCGCTAGGACCACCTCGAAAGGACTTGCTCTGTTCATTATAGACAAAGACGGCTGTATTATAGGCAGCTTCTTTCATCTGATTGATAATGTTGATCGAATATTTCAAATTTGATTCGATGACAAAAGGATCAGTAGATGGAGAAAAAACCACTTGATTGAAATTGGATATGGCGGCAAAGGTTTTTTCCCTGATAGCCTCTATGTGGTTACGGGCTTGGTTTTGGAAATCTATATCACTAGATGGATCAACCACTGGTACAAGCACTCCACTCTCACCTGTGCCATACCCTGTAAGTCTGAATCTTAATTTGGATGTATCGATCAATCTAAAAGAGGCCCAAAAGCTAGTATTGTTTATGTTCAAGCAAGGAAGGCTCAAGACTTGTGTGTTAGTACTATAGTATGCACTCTCTTCCTTTTGTAGGCTGGATGGTGTTATTATTTGATAGGAGCGCAGTTCTATGTCGACAGGGTTTATGCTCACCACCTCGAAATTTGCAGAGATATATGTCTCTATTGGTGACCCAACGAGGATGACAGGTACTGACAGGATATTACCATTTAATGTAGTACATGAACTCAACGAGGCTATAGCGCCGGATACCCATGTAAGTGTCTCAGCTAAGACTAGAAGTATTAGGACGAGAGATATTTTTAGACTTTTCACCGACTTACCCTCCTACTAAACTTTAATCTAATAGTTTGACTTAACCTAAAAAAATTTGGCTCGAGAAATTGTTTACTTTTTCGTAGTTATTTTCAATTGTTAAATAAAAAGTACAAAAGTACGGGGACAGGCAAATAATTCATAGTAGAAAAAAACATGAAATCAGATGTACGACTATAAAGTCGAACTTTTCTTGGTAGTTTAATTGTACTGAAAAAGTTGGGGTGCCCGTTATGATGCTCCTATTTCTCTTTCCGTCTTTTTACTTTAAATAGGCTAATAAAACCCGCCCCCAACAACCATATTGGGCCAGAAATGGGTACAGGTGACCCTTCTATTTTAATTTCAAATGCCCCTTTATTGTCACGGAAAATGTCGTCATTGATACCCAGTTGTAATCTGGTGGCTCCTGATGGAATAATAACAGTTCTACCCAATCCTATCTCAAATGGATTGCCTATGATTGTTCCGCTAGAATCAGCAAAAGCACCGACTAGTTCCATCAGGTGCGTATCCCAGTCGTCTTGCATATATTTGCTCGGAAATACTGTACCGCTGCTTCCAGTGTTACCATTAGTGACAAGATTATCGCCTGCAGCATCTACCCAACTCCAACCAAGACCAGCACTAACAGTGCCACTGATGTATGTAATAGTGAGGCTATTTCCCGGTGCAAAGCTCAAGCCACTGGTTTCATCAATTACTACTGGGCTGATGTTATCATGAATCCCGTAATCGAAAGAAGGATTTAGCCAAGTGTCCCACGGACCAGCCTGACTGCCGACTTGTATACTAATTGTTAAGGCTCTGACTGTTGGTATGCCCACACATATAATAAGGCAGGTCAGGCTGATAAAAAATAACAATTGAACGTTCTTTTTGTTGTTCATTCTATCCCCCCCTTTTTCCTTTTTTAGTAGACGGGACACCCCAATCGTTTTTAATATAGCTAATGAAAAAATACGAAGCAAATAGTTTTTATTAGATTTTCTCAGAAAAATACAGGGACAGGCAAATAATTCAAACGGGGTACAACACTGTTAACCTTAAATAGCCAATTACTAGGCTGCTTATCCAAATTAAGCCCTTTTCAGAAGCTTAGGCCTTGAATTGGCTCAAAGCAGCGAGAGATTTCGATTACCTAAAAGACAATTTATTTAAATTAAAGGCTTTTTGATAATTGAGTGACTACTTTTTTAAGTAAAACCGCATTAAGGCAGGTTCAAAAAATAAGAGTGTTATATCATCTACTCAGTGAGCCTCTTTAATGAATAGACGCCTGAAAGGCCTGAAATCCGCACAGGCCTTTTCTCCCTGCGGCAGGTGAAATAATGCCTAAAACGCTCATAACAAGATGACACAAAATCCTTGGTGCCTATAACTGCACTGTCTGTAAAATACCGGCTCCTGTATAAAAAACGCTTTATCGTT
>CAYMRT010000049.1:0-7029 GCA_964392885.1 uncultured Desulfobacterales bacterium
TAAAGCCTAGCTTTTTAAAAAACTCAGGTTGATATGTAAGGGTAAATATCTTGTAGATTCCAAGTGTGATGGCATCTGAAATACAATATTCAACTAGATTTCGGCCAAGTCCTTCTCTTTGAAAATCTTCTTTAACTGCCAACGAACGCACTTCGGCTAGATCTTCCCAGCACACATGCAAGGCAACTGTAGCTATTACTTGGCCATTACTATCTTCAATAACAGCATAATCTCGCAAGTGATCATATAAGTCACTAAGAGATCTTGGCAATATAAGCCCCTTTTGGGCAAAATGGCTCAAAAGGCCATGAATGGCCTTTATATCACTTATTTTAGCCTTTCTTATCTTCATTAACAGAGTATTAATTTAGGTTATTAAGGAATAAAAATAAGGATAGGCACCTAAAATGTCAAAATTATTAAATCCATAAGGCTTTTATGTCACTTTCCAAAACTTGCAACATATGATCTAATTCCCTCTTTTGAAGCTAGCCTTGTAGATGCCTTTTTAGCCTCTTCCAAGCTCTTGTATCTTCCTATGTAAACCCTATACCATATTCCCTTTCTGCCTAAATTTGCCCTTTTAATCTTTACAAAATAGCCCTTCTTCTCCCATATTTTAGCCTCTTTTTTGGCCTGTTCTAAACGCTTATAAGATGCTATTTGAAGAGCAAAATATTTTCTTAATCTTATTTTTTTCTTTTTTTCTTGTTCAACTTTTTTAAGTGAAACCTTTTTTATCTCTTCCTTCTCCTTTTCTTTTAGAACTAGGCCCTTGTCAGGCTCTTTTACCTGCTCTATTTGTTTTGGCTGAAGCTGCTCTTTTTTTGCATTTTCTTCTACTAACGGCTTTCTAGTCAGATCTTTAGAGTCATCTAGCACCTCGGTTTTAATTTCATCTGTTGCCTCTTTTTTAATGTCCTGTTTGATCTGATCCAACTCCTTTATGGCCAAACTCTTTGGGATATCTGCCTCTTTAATAAGCTATTTTGAAACATCCTGGCTAGAAGTCAAGGACTTTTTAGGCTTATAAACCGCAACATTTGTTTTTGGACAATTTCCTGTAACAACCTTTTGCCCTATCCAAAATCCAAGTGCAAAAACCCAAAGCAAGGCACAAAAAGAGGATATGATAAGCGCAATTAAACCAGGCCAACCTATTTGAAATTGAATAGCCTTCTTCTTTTTTTTATTAGCTGCCATTTTTAACCCCTTTTGGCCTACATCTTTTTAGGGGCACTAACTCCTAAAAGCTCTAGGCCATTTTTTAAAACTATTTTAGTGACATCAGCAAGAAGCAACCTTGCCTGAGTCAACTCTGGATCATCTCCAATGAATCTGTATTTACTATAGTACTTATGCAACAGTCCTGCCAAGTCTGTCAAATAATAACTTATTCTATGTGGTTCCAAGCTTGATGCGCTGGAAGCAACAACTTCTGGAAATTGGGCTAACTGCTTCATAATTTTAATTTCATCAGGCGCATCAAGGAGGGCAATATTTACCTCATTTGGCGGATAAATTTCCACTCCCCTTTCCTTAGCCATATTAAAAACACTTTCAAGACGCGCATGGGCATATTGGACATAATACACTGGATTTTCTTGACTCTGACTCTTAGCCAGATCGAGGTCAAACTCCAAATGGCTATCACACTTTCTAGTCAAAAAGATAAACCTTGTAGCATCAACACCTACATCGTCAAGCACTTCTCTTAAAGTGATAAATTCACCTGCTCTAGTTGACATTTGCTTTATCTTTCCAGCCTCTATCAAACTAACTAGCTGAACTAAAAGCACTTGAAGAATTTCAGGATCTTTACCAAGGGCAGAAATTGCAGCCTTAACTCTTGGCACATAACCATGATGATCTGCACCCCAAATATCCACCAATAGGTCATAACCACGCTCAATCTTTTGCCTATGATAGGCTATGTCTGCTGCAAAATAAGTAAGAACACCATTTGACCGCCTAACTACCCTATCCTTTTCATCTCCAAATTCCGTTGTCTTAAACCAAAGGGCACCGTCTTTTTCATAAATATAACCTTTTTCTTTAAAAATTCTTATTGACTCTTCTACAAAGCCAGACTCGTGCAGTGTCTTCTCGCTAAACCAGTTATCAAAAGAGACGCGAAAAAGTTCTAAGTCTTCTTTTATGCCTGAAAAGATCACGTCAACCGCTTTTTTTATAAAGAAGTCTAAGCACTTCTCTAATTCTAAATTTAGGAACTTGTCTCCAAACTCATCAACAACCTCTTTAGCAATATCTTTTATATACTCACCCTTATAACAATCATCAGGAAAATCTACTTTGTTACCCAAAAGCTCCTGATATCTTAAATAAACCGACTTTCCCAAATTATTCATCTGATTTCCAACATCATTTATATAGTACTCACTTTCGACATGATAGCCTGCTCTTTTAAGTATTCTACAAAGGCTGTCTCCAACAGCAGCTCCTCTTCCATGTCCTACATGCAAAGGACCGGTAGGGTTTGCACTAACAAACTCCACCAACACCCTCTTTCCCTTGCCAGCATTAGATGCACCATATTCATGCCCCTTTTCCTTAATGCTTAATAGCATTTTTTGCCAAAAACTTTTGGAAAAAAAGAAATTTAAAAAACCAGGGCCAGCTACATCTATCTTTTCAAAAGAAGGATCATCAATAAGCTCCTCTTGAATGGCTTCTGCTATCTTCCTAGGAGGCATCTTTAACTTAGATGCCATTACCATTGCAAAATTGCTTGCATAGTCCCCATGTTGCTCCTGTTTAGGTATAGAAATTAGATGTCCTTCTGGAATGTTAGCCTGCGGAAGATCTCCCTTTTTGCTGAGTTTATCATATACTGCTTCAATAACATTTTTTAACCTCTTTTTCATGAATTACTCCTTCCAATAAAAATAAAACTATACTTCATATACGGCACAATTTTGAGTTAAGAGTTTAAAAAATTTCTCTAAAAATTCGAGAAGAAAATTATAAATAAAGTTTTTATTATGGTGATAAAATACTAATGAGTATTGACGAGAAAAGGAAAGAACAAAGATTAACGCTACAAATACAGGCAAATTGCAAACTAGAAGGCAAAATATTTTCGGCCTATGTATGGGATATTAGTCAAAGCGGCCTTAAAATAGAGTTACTTAAAAAACCTAAAAAAAATACTGCAATCAGTATTATTCTAGAAACAAAACCACCTTTAAAACTATTTGGCAAAATAAGATGGTACAAAAAAGAAGGATTGGCATATATTTGTGGAATTCAATTTGAGAATTTAAATGAAAAACAGTCTATACAGCTCAATGAGCTGACCCAGAAACTCTTTTGGGAAAATTTCGGCGGATAAAAAGCTGCCTTAAAATTGGATAGGTGACAGATAAAATCACAATTCCCACTCCTGTCATTAAGAATACAGACCAATTAAGGCCTGGCATAAGGAGACTCCTTTGAGGATTTTGCGGGTTATAATAAACTAACACCTCTTTTCCAACAGGATAATTTTCTATTATATTTTTTATATGATCTTCCGAGGCAAAACAGCGCCAACCTGTATCATATCTGTGGCCTTCAAAGATTTTTTCACCAACAAGATAAAGATATTCAAGCTCTAAACAAAGCCTTGCTATCCTTATTTTACTTTTACTCCTTAACTCAGTAATCTTAGATTTTATTATTCTTCCCTTTGCCCTTGGCCACCTCTTTGCCTTCAGGCCTTCCACACCCATTGATATACCTATTGCCAAAGAAATTAATCCTAGAAACAAAAAGATAATACCTACAAAACGCACTTAACTATCCCTCTTCCTTAAGTATCAAACCTTCAGGCAAATGCTCACCAAATGCCTTATCTCTTTCAGCACTTTCAACTTCTTGAAATTCCTTCAGAGGAAGAAGCTCATCAGGCTTTGCACCTAAAAGTTCAAGAAATAAACAAATCTCTTCCCTGTCTTTTTTACTCAAATCCCTTGCCCTATCACCACATATCCTGGCCATTGACAAAAGACAATTTATTGTAGCCTTGTTTTGCCCCTTTAACTCTAATTTTTTTAAATTAGAGAACCATTTCATTACTTGCGAAGATGGCACCACTTTATTTGCAGGGCCATAAAGAGGAACTCTAGCACCAAGCCTACCTAAAACCCATAAAAGCTCCTTTTGAAAAGGACTTTTAGACAAGATATTTAAGATATTATCTCCTAATGCAATCTTTTTATCAATTTCAATTCTTTCGAGGTTTCCTGCAAAAAGCCACATCTGCCTTGCCTCTTCTATTGGAGGTTTAAACTGTTTTGCCTTTTTCCTTCTGCCTTTTTTAGGAGGTAAAAGGACAGGAGCAACCATTGAAAAAAGCTGTGTCCGTTGCCCAGATGTCAGTCCTGCACAAACCCTTCTCCAAAAAATCCACCATTGAAGCCTTGCTTCTAGCTTCTTAACATGGAAAAGACCTTCAAAATAAAGGGGCCAAACCTTCTTTATACGCCAAGGATCAAGGGGGTCGCCAATTCCTGGCCTTAAACAAAAACCAGTTAGATTAAACCAGCGTGCCTCATGCTCTACACTTCTTTCCCTGCCTGTTTTACATTCTAAAAAGATATCAGAAAGGCTTCGCAATATTGGCATTCGCCACAACTCTTTACCCATTCCAAAAAGCTCAGTAAGCCTTGTTATTAGTTCCTTAGGAGGCAAGGCCTCTTGCGATTTTTCAAGAAAACAGGCAAAAATTATTTTTTTTGCCTCCTCTATGGCCTTTTTATCTTCTTCGCTTAAAGCTGTTTCAGTGCGTGATTTAATGGCCTCTTTTGCAATCCTTACACCCTCAACCTGATAATTTTCGGCCTTTTTTAAAGAACGATCCTTAGTCCTTAGATCAAACTGAAGCCTCCACTTATGAGGTGAAACAAGAGACTTACAAAAAAGCTCAAGGGTCCCAATTGCTGTTACCTGAGAAAGTATCTTTACTGGAATTGTTTTATGCTGAGAACGCTTTCCATATTTTAAGACAGTCTGAAGTGGAGGAAGCCTTACAAATTCCTTTTCATTTATTTCAACAACATCTCCAAGGCTATCCCCTTGCCTTACAGTTGAGCTATAAAGAGTAAACTTTACAGGACGATTAGTTAATACATCAAATTGCCTTGAAATCTCACTTTCCTGTCCCTCTTCAGTTCCCCTTTCAATAATGCATAAAGCACTGTTAACCTTTTCCTTAGTAGTTAAACCAATAAAATAGGCCCTTGGTATACCTCCACCAACCCGTAAGCCAAGCCCCTTTCTAACTAGACCATAATAAACTGCACCAACAGAAATAGCCAAATCAAGAGAGCCAGATTCTATATCAGAGACTTCTTTCCCATGCCAGTCTGAAAGTACATGTTTTATTCGCCTTCTAATAGAAATAGGCTTTAAAGTCCCTCCATTAAAGAGAACCACATCTGGAAGCTTGCCCTTTCCTTGTTCAATTAAAAATCTGGCCAAATGCCTAGTAACAGCAGGATCCCTTTCATAAGGAAGACCCATTTCTCTAAGTGCTGTATCCTTTTTTAAAAGGACATCTTTGCTGTCAAAGTCAACTGCAGGGAAAAACCCTTCAAGGATGGCTTTTTCCACCTCTTCTCTATTAAGCTCGATTGAAACAGTACCGCCTACAAGACTCCTCCCCCTTCCTACAAGCCGTACGGAAGTTCTGTCAGGGCCATCATCTGACAAAAGGAGTTCCTTTGCCCCTCTTGCCTGATGGAATAAATTCTGCCATTCAGAAGACGTAAGGGCTCTGCCAATCTTTTTTTCACAAATTGAAGCAATTGCAAGATCTATATTATCCCCTCCTAAAAGGAGGTGATTTCCAACTGCAATCCTTTCTAGTCTTGGCCCCTTCTCACCTTGTTCGCATGAAATTAATGTAAAATCTGTTGTACCTCCACCCACATCGCAAACAATAAGAAGTTGACCTGGTTGTAAAAACTCCTGCCAGTTATCCTCATGTTGACTCAGCCAGGCATAAAAAGATGAAAGCGGCTCTTCAAGTAAAATAACATTGCTTAATCCAGCCTCTTTTGCAGCTTTTAGAGTAAGCTCCCTTGCCACCTGATCGAAAGATGCAGGCACAGTTAGCACCACCTCCTGATCTGAAAGAGGCACTTTCATAACATATTCCCATGCCTCTTTGATATGTTGGAGGTATCTTGAAGAGGCTGTTATTGGTGATACTTTTTCTATATCTTCTCCAGCACCCCAGGGAAGAATGGGGGCATCTCTATCCACTCCTCCATGACACAGCCAGCTTTTTGCAGAAGATACCAAGCGGCTTGGACTTAAGGCCCCTTGCTCCCTAGCAAATACACCAACAGCATAATCTCTCTTTTCATCCCAAGGTAGAGAAAAGCTTGTAGATTCTGCCTCATATCTACTCGGCAAATATAAAAATGATGGCAAGGTCTTAGAGGTACCAAGCCTACCCATGCCAATAAGCTGAGGGATGTCAAAAGACTTTATCTCAATTGCACCAGGCCCTACCTCGTGAAGGTCAATATAACCAACTGCAGAATTAGTTGTCCCAAGATCTATTCCAACAATATAGCGCGTATCCATAATTGCATATATACTCTAATGACAGAAGCTAGAAAAGCCCTAGTTGCCAATAATAAAAGTATGTGTAAAAGTGGGCATTATTAAATAGCAAGTTCAAGGAAAAATTAATCAAATTTTTTAAAGGAGTAAAATAAGCCATGAAGGAAGTTAGAGATAAAGAAAAGGCCTTGTCTATTGCCTTAAATCAAATCCAAAAACAGTTCGGAAAAGGCTCTATAATGAAGCTAGGCGATAAAGGCAGGGTTGAAGATATATCTGTAATCCCTACAGGTTGTCTTTCTGTAGATATTGCCACTGGGGTAGGAGGTATCCCAAGAGGTAGAATTGTCGAAATATTTGGCCCTGAATCTTCTGGCAAGACCACTCTTGCCCTTCATATAATTGCAGAAGCACAAAAACAAGGTGGAATTGCCGCATTCGTAGATGCTGAACATG
>CAYMRT010000050.1:0-1814 GCA_964392885.1 uncultured Desulfobacterales bacterium
GTTGACAAGGCAGTTCTTCCACATAAGGTTTGGGCTGATTGTGTAAGGTGTCCGAAGTTCCCTGAATGTGATGAGGTTGCGCTATTAATGGAAGTATAAAAAGAGGGATTTAATAATTATGTTAGGGAAAGTACTTACAAAGGTTTTTGGAACAAAACATGATAGAGAGCTTAAAAAGATAAGGCCAATAGTTGAAAAGATAAATAGCTTAGAGCCTAAGATTGAAAAGCTTACAGATGACGAGCTTAAGGCTAAGACCCCATATTTTAAAGAGCAAATAGAGAAAGGCAGAAGCTTGGACGAGCTTTTGCCAGAGGCCTTTGCAGTGGTACGTGAGACCTCTAAAAGGGTTTTAGGCATGAGGCACTTTGATGTTCAACTTATTGGTGGCGTTGTTCTTCATCAGGGAAAGATTGCAGAGATGAAGACTGGAGAAGGTAAGACCTTGGTGGCAACGCTTCCTGTGTACCTAAATGCCCTTTTAGGTCGTGGTGTGCATGTAGTTACCGTTAATGATTATTTGGCCAAAAGAGATGCAGAGTGGATGGGAAAGATATACAACTTTCTTGGTCTTGAAGTTGGCGTTATTGTTCATGGCTTAGATGACTCTGAACGAAAAAAGGCGTATCTGGCAGATGTAACTTATGGGACCAATAACGAGTTTGGCTTTGATTATCTAAGGGATAACATGAAATATTCCTTGGAAGATATGGTTCAAAGAGATTTTTATTATGCCATAGTTGATGAGGTTGACAGCATATTAATTGATGAGGCAAGGACTCCTCTTATCATTTCTGGTCCTTCAGATGAATCCACCGAACTTTATTATCGAGTAAACCAGATAATTCCTTTTTTAAAAGAAGAGCATTATAAGATTGATGAGAAGGCAAGAACAGTTACTTTAACAGAAGAAGGCGTAGCCCAGTGTGAGAGGCTTTTAGGTGTTGAAAACCTTTATGATCCTGCAAATACTGAGTTGCTTCATCATGTTCAACAGGCCCTTAAGGCCCACAAGCTCTTTAAAAAAGACGTTGATTACATAGTAAAAGATGGCCAGGTAATAATTGTTGATGAATTTACTGGGAGAATAATGCCTGGCAGACGCTACAGTGATGGCCTTCATCAGGCCTTAGAGGCAAAAGAAGGGGTAAAGATAGAGAGTGAAAATCAGACCCTTGCTTCAATTACATTTCAGAATTATTTCCGCATGTATGAAAAGCTGGCTGGCATGACAGGAACAGCCGATACAGAGGCAGCCGAATTTAAAAAGATTTATAACCTAGATGTAGTTGTCATACCAACACACAAGCCAATGATTAGGGTTGACCACCCTGATGTGGTCTTTAGAACTATTGAAGAGAAGTTTAGGGCTGCTGCTAAGGAAATTAAAGAATTGCACGAACAAGGGCGTCCGGTGTTGGTAGGCACTACAAGTGTTGAAAATTCTGAGAAGCTTTCTGCAATGCTTAAAAAGATGGGCATTCCTCACGAGGTGTTAAATGCAAAACACCACGAAAGAGAAGCAGAGATAGTTGCCCATGCTGGAGAAAGGGGAAGGGTTACCATTGCCACTAATATGGCTGGTCGAGGTACAGATATTGTTCTTGGTGAAGGTGTAAAAGAGCTAGGTGGGTTACACATTTTAGGTACTGAAAGACACGAATCAAGACGTATTGATAATCAGCTAAGGGGTCGTGCAGGCCGTCAGGGTGACCCTGGTTCTTCAAGATTTTATCTTTCTCTTGAAGATGATCTTCTGCGCATTTTTGGCTCAGATAGGATTAAGGGTTTAATGGATAAGATGGGTATGAAAG
>CAYMRT010000051.1:0-19183 GCA_964392885.1 uncultured Desulfobacterales bacterium
AATAAGATATACCATCTCTTTCTTTTTCTATTCTACTTACTTTAAAATGTGGAGTCCCTTTTATGGCAAGCTCCACCATTTTTACACGCTTTTCAAAGGCGGTAAGATCTTTATGGAGTTTGTGAGGAGGAAGATAAGCAGGGAGAAACCATATTTCATCAAGGCCAAGGATCTCCCAAACTTCCTCTGCAACCCTTAAGTGTCCTAAGTGAATTGGATCTAGAGTGCCCCCAAAAAGTCCAATTTTCAAATCAAGTCCTTATCTGACCTTCGCCAAAAGCAATAAATTTGGTAGTCGTAAGTTCTTCAAGCCCCATTGGACCATAAGCATGAAGCTTCGATGTACTAATACCTATCTCAGCACCAAGTCCAAGCTGGCCTCCATCATTAAATCTAGTAGAAGCATTCACCAATACCAAAGAGGCATCCACTTCATTTAAAAATCTACGTGCTCTTTGGTAATCTTTAGTAATTATAGCCTCTGTATGGTTTGAGCCATATTTGTCTATGTATTCCATGGCCTCATCCATAGAAGAGACTATCTTTACAACCAAGATAAGATCTAAAAACTCCTCTCCCCAATCTTCATCTTTAGCTCTATTAGCATATGGAAGAATCTCCACTGTCTTTTCACACCCTCTAATATCAACGCCAGCATCTTTAAAACGTTCACCTATTTTGGGTAAAAATTCTTTTGCAATTTTTTCATGCACCAGCATACCTTCCATGGCATTGCACACTCCAGGACGCTGCACCTTTGAGTTAAAACAGATTTCAACAGCCATATCTACGTCTGCGTCTTCATCTACATAACAATGACAAACTCCTTTATAGTGTTTTAAAACAGGGATCTTAGAATTTTCTACTACAAATCTTATAAGCCCTTCTCCTCCTCGTGGAATAATAAGATCTATTTCCTCCTCTCGCGACAACATTTCAGTTACTGCGGACCTGTCAGTGGTAGGTATAACCTGTACAGCCTCTTGTGGAACACCATTATGCGCAAGGGCCTCTTGTAATATATTGGCCAAGGCTAAGTTTGAATGAATAGCATCGGAACCACCTTTTAAAATTATAGCATTTCCTGCCTTTAGACATAAGCCTGCTGCATCTATGGTAACATTTGGACGAGATTCATAAATCATTCCAATAACACCAAGAGGAATCCTTACTTTTCCAACCAAAAGACCATTTGGTCTTTTCCACATCTTTATAACCTCGCCAACTGGATCTGGGAATGAAGCAACCTCTCTTAAACCTTGAGCCATTGAATCTATTACCTTATCTGAAAGCTCAAGCCTATCTAAAAAGGCAGAAGACAGACCCTTTTCTTTACCATTTTTGAGATCTTTTTTATTTTCCTCTTGTAATTTTGCCTTTGACTCAATAAGTCTCTCTGCAGTATCCAAAAGAACTTTATTTTTAATATCTGTAGATAAAATAGCTACTTTCTTTGCAGCTTGCCTTGCCTTTTTTGCCATATCTTCAATCAAGTTTTTTACGTCGCCCATTTCCTGCTCCTCTCATAAATACTCATCTACAGTATAACCATAAAAGCAATTTTTAATAATTTTTCAATTTTACGATTAGAAATATATTACTTCAAGCCTTTTATTAACTTTATCAAAGGGAGGCACTTAGGATCAAGAAGATAGGAATAAGACAATCTCGATTTTATTAAAAGCTGAATAAAAAGAAAGGCAGGATAGGGCATTGATAAAAAGTTTAATATAAGAACTAAATCATTTGCCCAACCTGCCTCTAGCCATTTTTATAGTGTTTAATGATAAAAATAGTTATTCAACCTTAACTTCGATCTTCTTTGGTTTAACTTCTTCGCTTTTAGGTAAGAATATCTTTAGCACTCCAGCATTCATACTAGCCTCAATTTTAGATACATCCACATCAGGGCTAAGTGTAAAAGCCCTTTCATAGGCTTTACCATTAAATTCAACATATAGAGGAGTTATATCTTTTGGTACTATTTCACCAATTTCGCCTTTAATTGTGAGAACATTTTTGTCAATCTCAACATCCAGTTTCTCTTTGGGTACCCCCGGCATGTCTGCAAAAAGGAGTACACCATCTTCAAGTTCATATATATCTACAGGTGGAGTCATGACCACTGGCTTGGCCTTTTGCTCTGCAACTGGCCTTTGTTCAGTCTTGACTGCCACTTCACTTTCCTTTACTGCCATAATTCACCTCCTTAAACTTTCATATACTCAAATTTTAATCTACCTTGACTTCTATCTTTTTAGTCTGCTCTTCTTCTTTCTTTTTAATTGAAACACTTAAAATACCATTTGAATATTTGGCCTCTATACTAGAAGTATCAAGGCCTTCAGGAAGGGCAATAACCCTTCTAAATTTTCCACTAAATCTTTCTTTTCTATAATAACCAGTAACTTTCTTATCTTCTCCAACCTCTTTTGATGTATCTCTGCCAGCAGATATAGTAAGCATATTCTTCTCAATACTAAGATCCATATCTTTAGGATCTAAACCGGGAGCAAATAGATAGATCAATATCTGATCAGGGGTTTCACCTATATTTACTGCTGGAATTGATACCCTTGTAGAAGACAAAGCAGTTGGAGTGAAATAATTCTCATTAAAAATTCGTTCAACTTCTTTATTTAATCTATCAAAATCCTGCCATATAGGATCACTTAGTGAAAACCAAGGCCTAAGCATATTATTATCCTCCTTAGTTAATAATTTTCAATTTTTATTTGTATTTCTAATAAGATAGAATGTGGTTTGATTTTACGGTAAGCACTAATCTTGGAGAGTCAAGAGAAGAGGTTAAAAAAATCAAATCAAAATAAAAAAGGCCCCTAAGGGCCTTTTTTTATCTTTCTAACTTGCCAGTTATAAAGTCTTCTGTGTTCTTATAGGCTTCATCGTCTGTCATTTGGATTGGAGGATGTTTCATAAAATAGGCAGAAGGAGAAGTTAAGACGCCGCCAACTCCGCGCTCTAAAGCAATTTTACAGCATCTTATAGAATCAATGGCAACCCCTGCTGAGTTTGGCGAATCTTCAACAGAAAGCCTAAGCTCAAGGTGCATTGGCACATCACCAAATAGTTTGCCTTCCATTCTAATAAAGGCCACTTTGTTATCCTTTTGCCAAGGGACAAAATCACTGGGACCAATATGGATATCTTCCGCAGGAAGAGGTTGTGGGAGGACAGATTGAACAGCCTCTGTTTTTGATAATTTCTTAGATTTTAGCCTGTGACGATTTAACATGTTCAAAAAGTCAGTATTTCCTCCAGTATTTAATTGATAAGTGCGTTCAAGCTTGACACCTCTTCTCTTAAATAAATTAGCCAGGGTTCTATGAGTAATTGTGGCACCTAGTTGGGATTTTATATCATCTCCTATAATAGGAATCTTTTTTTCTTCAAATCTTTTTGCCCATAAGGGATCGCTGGCAATAAAAACTGGCATATTATTTATATAGCCTACACCAGCTTCAAGGGCACACTCTGCATAAAATCGTACCGCTTCTTCTGAGCCAACAGGCAAATAATTCAAAAAGACCTCTGCTCCAGAATCTTTTATTATTTGAATTACCTCATCTTTTGAAGGCTCAGGCTCATCAGCAATTACAAAAGTACGTTCTTCAGGATAATCCTTCATGTGCTCAGAAAACCCATCCAACACCTTGCCCATTTTTACCTTTACACCAGTTTGTGGAATGTCTTTGCAAAAAACAGTAGTGCAATTAGGCGGGGCAAATATGGCATCTGCTACATCTTGACCTACTTTTCTTTTATCAATATCGAAGGCGGCAACAACTTCTATATCACTTGGTTTGTAGCCACCAATCTCCCAATGCATAAGGCCAATAGCGTGTTCAGCAGACTTGTCTTTATAATAATTGATCCCTTGCCACAATGATGAAAAACAATTCCCTACTCCTGCGACAGCGATCTTTATCTTTGACATCTATTTACCGCTCCTTCCCTAATGTACAAAATAAAAAATGCCGAGTTCAAAACTTGGCATTGATTGAATGCATAACTCAATTTATGTAAGGAGATCCTTCGTGAAAGAGTTAACTTCCTCCTAACTATTCCTCTGAAATATCTATTTCTACCTCAAAAAAACTTGTTCCACAATCATAACATTTTATATCTAGGAATTGATCATCAATAATAGATACATATATTTCATCTGAACCACAACTGCATTTACCATCTACAGACTCCTTTACCAGTTGCTCTATTTGTGGCTGAATATCTGTTGGAATGTCTGGGTCAAAGGTGATCTTCACGCGAACCTCCAAAGCCTAAGTGGCCTTAATATTTAAATAATATCTAACTGTAACAATTCATCATTATTTTTGCAAAGATTTTTGACAATCTTTGCAAATAAATAGTCTCAAAAGAGAAAATTCACCCCTTTAAGTTTATTTTTTATTTTGACTAGAATTTAGTAGCTCTTTATGAACTTCTACAGCGTATTTTTTCTTTAGATTAGCAATAATTTCATCTTTTAACTTAATCTGTTTTTGTCTGAGCAATCTTTGACGAATTTCCTGTTTCACTTGATCAAAACTTTTTTCCTTTGCCTTTGTCCTGTCTTGAACTTGAATAATATGATACCCAAAAGTAGTTTTGACAGGCTTACTAATTTCTCCCTTTTTTAAAGAAAAGGCAGCTTTTTCAAATTCAGGAACCATTTGCCCCTTTTGAAAATATCCAAGCTCTCCACCTCTATTTTTGGAGCCAGGATCATCTGAATATCTTTTGGCAAGTGTGGCAAAGTCTTCACCTTTAAGGAGCTTTTGTCTAATCTCTAAAGCCTTCTTCTTAGCAGCCTCCCATTCTTTTTTATTAGCATTTGACGGCACTTTTATTAAGATATGGCGGGCCTTAACCTTTTCCTTTTCTACAAATTGAGATTTGTGGGCTTCATAATATTTTTTAAGCTCTTCTTCCGATACCTTTGCAGGGTCTGCAATGTTTTTTCTCATATACTCTTGTGCCAAAAGGGCATTGGTCATATCCTCGATACGCTTTTTTACATCTGGCCTATTTTGATAGCCTTCTTTTCTGGCCTCTATAGCCATAAGCGTAAGATCAACCCATCTATTTAAAAATTGCTCTTTAAGTTGAGGATTGCTAGCAATAGCCATTTGAAGCTGAGGTGGTAAGGATTTTATCTGTTCATTAAATTCTTTTAACGTCAAAGTGTACTTACCAATCTTGGCAAGGGTTTTATTTTCGCCTGTTGAATCTTGTGCAATTGCAATATTTGCAATTAGCATTGCTAAGCAAGTTAAACAACAAATTAAAAAATTTCTCTTTACCATTAACAAATCTCCTTTACTTATTTTATTATTGTCCTTGAAGGATAATGCCCTGGTCTTACAGTAGCATTTGGTGCAATAATACTATTTGGGCCTATGATAGAGCCAGGATTTGTTACAGAATTACAACCTGTTTGGACTCTATCGCCAAAGATTGCACCAATTTTTCTCCTATTAGTGTCAATTAAAGAGCTGTCTTCACATTTAATCTTTACAGTCCCTGAACCAAACTTCAAATTTGCAAGCTTTGTCCCTGCCCCAAGATTTACGTCATTTCCAAGTATGCTATCTCCAATATAAGCAAAATGCCCTGCTTTTGCTCCTTGCAAAAATATAGAGTGTTTCACCTCAGTAACATGACCAACCACAGTATTTGGCCCTATAAGACAATCTTCTCTAAGGTAAGCACCTTGCCTAATCTGAGCATTATCTAAAATAATACAAGGCCCTTTAATCATTGCCCCAGGCTCAATCAAAACGCCTTTACCAAGCTGAACCCTATAGTCACCAAATACTGCCCCAGCACAAACAAGGGTAGCCTCCTTTACCCTTTCTCCCTCAATCCAAACACTAAGCTTTCCCTTTGTTTCGTCATTGCAATCAACTTCAAAACCAGAACTCATCCAACCGCCTGGGAGGAGTACATAAGGTTTTTCTAATGGCACACCCACCTTAATCTCATCTGGAAGGTTGGGAGAAATATTTTCCCGCAAAAAGGATTTTAAATCATTTAATATTTCCCATACAGGCATGTCCTTTTTGAAAAGACCTTGAAAAGGATAGGGTATAGATTCAAAAAAATTTTCCCAATTAAAAGAATTCATAACCTATCGTTTTCACTCCATTTCCCTAAATTCGTCTTTTAGTAATCTTATTGCAATTTCTATATCATAAAGATGAAGCGGCGGCTTGCCATTACGTTCTTCTTTATACATCTGGGCCGCTTGCAGGATGGCTTGCCAAGGAACCCATCCATGCTCTTCCCAAAGTCCTTCGTCTTTGCTATCCCACAAACGAAATTCTACATCATCTTGACCCAAACGCACATACATCCTAATATCTTTGTTCTCTAAAACAGGATAATAATAAATTCCTCTTTTATCCTTCACTGTAGCACCCAAAAGATTTTTATCTTGTACAAGCTACTCCTGACATAAGCCAAGGTCAATATATTATCCGTAAGTTAGGAATAATCCATGTAAAAATATTTTTAAACAATTTCAACGACAACTATTATTTTATCTTTTTTATGAATTTTTTTAGTGAATAGTTATTCATTTTGTGTTAAAAAATGTAAATATTTTATCAAAGTCAGGCTTGCATTAGAGTCTGATTTGCGTTTAAAATCACATATTGGTAAAAATATACTCCCCAAGGAGGACATCGACGGTGAAAGAGAATAGCTCCACCAAACCAAATTATGTAACAGATGAGGAAAGAAGAGAGTTTTTAAAGTTGGGCCTCAAGATAACAGGGGTGCTAGCTGGAGGAACTATACTTTCTGTCGTTCCTCTTCCAGATGATGAGGCACATGCCCTAGTGGAACTTGAGGCATATGAAAAGGCTAATTATAAGCCTCACTATGTAATGGTCATTAGGCAAAATCACTGCGTTGACTGTGAAAAGTGCAAAGAAGCATGCAAAAAAACAAATCATGTGCCTGATTACGGTTACAGGACAACTATCTTGGAAAAAACTGCAGAAGATGCGGATGGGAAAAAATTCCCAATCTTCATGCCTGTGCTGTGTAATCATTGTTTAAATCCACCATGCGTGAGAGTCTGCCCGACCAAGGCAACTACCAAAGATGAAAAAACAGGTATAGTTGTAATGCATTATCATAAATGTATTGGCTGTAAAACCTGTATGGCAGCCTGCCCTTATAATGCAAGATATTTTAATGAAGAAAAAAGAGCCATTGATAAGTGCAATTTTTGTTTAGACACAAGGCTTTCCAAAGGTGAAAAACTTACAGCTTGTGCTGCTGCATGCCCTGCCCATGTAAGAGTATTTGGCGATTTTAAAGATAAAAATAGTGAAGTGTGGAAATTAGTTCATCAGCCAGATAAGGCAGTTTGGGTGTTGAGGCCTGAAACTGGCGCAAAGCCTTGCATATTCTATTTGAATGACTAAAACTTAGGGGGATAAAAATGGCTGGAAAATATGTAAAAATATTTCTTACTCTTTTATTGCTTGTTTGTTTCATTGCAGTAGGTCAGGCAATCGGACAAGATGATGATTATCCACAAGAGCCAATTATTTTTACAAAGCCTGTGAAGGCGGTTGTATTTGATCACAAAATACATGTTGAAGAAAATGGGCTTGATTGTGACTCTTGTCATGATGATCCATTTGAGATGGCAGCAGGAACTGCCGAAGAGAATAAGGACTTCAATATGAAGGCCCTTTATGATGGAAAATATTGTGGTGCATGTCATGATGGAAGCAGTGCCTTTGCATCCAATACGAGATGTACACTTTGCCATATTGGAGTAAAAGGTTATAATAGAATGACAGGTGTAAAACCAGCAGGTGGCCATGGCGGACACCATTAACTAATTGTTTTATATTTAAGCAAATTAGGGGCCTGCTGGAGTAATTCTAGCAGGCCTTTTTATTAGGAGTGGATTTATGGATGGTATTCTTTCATTGCTTCTAGTTCTTGCCATATGGATAATTCTAAATAGATGGGTATTCCCAAAGTTAGGCCTACCTTCTTGAGGTGTACCTCCTGATGCTGGTCAGCATCAAAGGTCCAAAAAGACACCTAAAAGGCCTATACCTACCTGAGATGGTCCTACTTGTCAGATTGGGGGCCAATCTAAAAAATAATTGTTCTGACCAAATCGCGGGCTGCATTTGTTAGCAGCCCTTTGCTTATCTCTTCTAAACGTTTCTTATCTCCTTCAGATTGAGCAATTTCTAGAGAATCAGAAAGCACCTTCGCTTCGCCTGTACACTCTTCATCATCCTTTGTGGTATAAAATTGCTCAAAGATTGAGATTGCTTCATCAGCCGCTTTGTGTTCAGCTTCTAGGTCAGCTAAAATAGCTTTAAAATCACCTTGTTGAGTAGTAACCATCTTTATACATACAAGTAAAGCTGCCATCAGAAGAGGCCCAAGATGTACGCCCTCTTTTTTCCCTATTTCTTCACATAATTCTAAAAACCTTGTGGCAAAAGCCATCTTTTTGCTACTACCACTAACTTCTTCTTTAATCTTTCTAAGCATTTTAGCCTTAAGGGCCTTTAGTTTTCCATCTGCTACCTTATCAGATGGTAAATTGCCAAGGCAGTGTTCTGCATAAGGACAATAAGCGGCACAGCCAAAATCCATTTGTGGATTGGGAACTTCTTTTTGGCAGTTAGGACATTTGCGCTTAGTATCATCTTTAAAAAATTCAATCATATGTCCACAATTAGGACATTTTACATCAAAAATAGCGTCAAGCTTCCAAAATCTACTATCTTGTCCAGGACACTTCATTCAAGATCCTCCTTAGAATTTTACCATATTTAAATGATAACTCTTGAGCCTAATAAATCAAAATGACTTAAATCAAGCTAAAAAGTTAATACTTTAATTGATGATTTTAGATGATTTTGTAAGATTAGATTAAACAAATTGGAGGAGTAGTTGTTATGAAAATTGCCATATGTGGCAAAGGCGGCGTAGGCAAAAGCACAGTCAGTGCCTTTTTAATTCAGGCACTTTTAGATAAAGGTAGAAAGGTTCTTGCAATAGATGCAGATCCAAGTCCTCATTTAGCCCGACTCTTAGGCTTTCAACAAAAAAACATAATTCCAATAGCACAAATGAAAGATTTATTAAATGAACGTTCCCAAAGAGAAGGCCCGTTTTATAATTTAAATCCAAAAGTAGATGATTTGCCTGAAAAATTTATGCTTAAAAAAGATAACTTGAGCCTAATGGTACTTGGAGCTATTGAGCAAGGAGGTGCAGGATGTGCCTGTGCAGACAATGCAGTATTAAGAAATTTGTTAAACAGGCTTCTTTTATCAGACAATGAAGATATAGTACTTGATATGGAAGCAGGCGTGGAACATCTTGGAAGAGGCACTATTTCATCAGTAGATCATATATTAATTATAGTGCAGCCATACAGGGGAAGTATGGAAACTGCTCAAAAGATAAAAAAACTTGCGTCTGATCTAAAAATACAATCTCTTCATGTTGTAGCCAACGGATGTCAAAATGAAGAAGATGTAAATTTTATAGAAGAAGTTAGCGGTGTGTCCCCTATAGGGATTTTCCCTTTTTCTGTTAAAACAAGAGAAGCTGAGCGAAGAGGGCAAGTTGTAGCTCTTTCAGATGAAAAAATGCTCAATTGTGCAAAAAAAATTATAGAAAAGCTGGAGACATTTAAAAATGAATAAAAAATATCAGGGTCTTACTGATGTCCAAAGCATGATGGATTATAGAAAAATCCCTTTAAATAGAGTTGGAATAAAAAATATCAGATATCCTATAACTGTTCTTGATAAGGCTAATGGGCATCAACATACAGTTGCAAATATCAATATGTATGTAAATCTTCCTCATCAGTTTAAAGGCACACATATGAGCAGATTTGTAGAAATATTGAATGAATATAGAAAGGAGATAACCATTCAAACCTTTGAAGAAATTTTAACAGCAATGAAAGAGCGCCTTAATTCTCAAGAAGCTCATTTAGAAATAGACTTTCCGTATTTTATTGAAAAAAGTGCACCTATCACAGGCGTAAAGGGGCTTATGGAATATTCATGTGGTCTTCATGGCACAATGAAAGAATCACTAGATATGATGCTTATAGTAAAGGTACCAATTACTACTGTATGCCCTTGTTCTAAAGAAATCTCAGATTTTGGAGCCCATAACCAAAGAGGTGAGGTAAGGGTTTGGGTTAGATTCAAAAAATTTCTTTGGTTAGAAGATGTGATAGATGTCGTAGAGCGTTGTGGTTCATCAGGGGTATATTCTGTTTTAAAACGCCCAGATGAAAAGTTTGTTACAGAATATGCCTTTAAACATCCTGTTTTTGTAGAAGATATCGTAAGGGGCGTATATCTAGAGCTTAAAGAACTATCTGAAGTAACATGGTTTGCAATTGAGGCTGAAAATTTTGAATCAATTCACAACCATTCTGCCTATGCCTATGCATTTTCAGACAATTATTAATTGAAAATTAAAAAAGGCCAAATCCTTTTAATTTATTGTCTCCCCCTCGTTTTGGCATTGGAATAAACTCTACGGTAGGTTCTCTCTTTAACGGTTGAGGGAAAAGAGACATCAATTCATATACAGAGGCTGGCATATCAGTCTTTATAGGCAATCCCATGTCCTTAGCCTCTTGCCATGAAATTGGATGATCATGGGTCCAGGTACCCTGAGATAAAAGCTCAGCAAGCTCTTCAGCCTTTTTCTCTCCCATCTTATCAATAAGAAGTTCTTTTACATTCTTTTTCATCTGATTTAGGGCCTTTTCTGCCATATCTGCCATAACAATGCTTCTATCATCTACCTTATCTATTGGTTTGCTCTTTATAACTTTTAGCAAAGATGCAGCAGGGCTGTGCCCCATTTGTGGATCAACAGGTCCAAGTACTGCATGCCTATCCATGATTATTTCATCAGCAGCAAGTGCAATTAATGTCCCGCCACTCATTGCATAATGTGGTACAAAGGCTGTAACCTTACCAGGATGATCCTTGACTGCCCTTGCAATCTGAAGGGCAGCCAGGACCAATCCACCAGGAGTATGAAGCACTATGTCAATGGGCACATCTGGATCTGTCATATGAATAGCCCTTATTACCTGTTCTGAATCGTTTATGTCAATAAAACGCATCACTGGAAATCCCAAGAGACTCATGGTTTCTTGCCTGTGAACCAAAAGGATAACTCTTGAACCTCTATCCTTTTCGATTTTAGCAATTGTTCGCTGCCTAGCTGCCTCTAACATCTTTTGACGCAAGATAGGTTGGAGGGCTGTCATCATGAAAAAGATCCAGAAAATGTCCATAATAGTCATACTATAAAACCCCTTTTTTATTTTTTAAGCCTCTACCACGTTTTCTTTAATATATTTTTTAAGCTCTTCTAATGCAGAAATATAATTATCTTTTATTTGAATGCTATCCTTAAGACCAGATTTTAGATCATTTTCTGGGAAATCTTTGTTTTTCACTGCTACATTTCTAAGTTTTACAAGAGAAACTTTGCCAAATTGTATGCTTTCAAATTCTTGGATAATATCCATAAGTTTATTAAAAAGTGCTTCTGGGATAAAAATAGCACTTTGTTCTAACATTTTTCTTGTTTCAAGAACCTGTTTAGCTAATTTTTTTGCTTTCTCCCTAGACGGATACTCCCAAAGTTCGTTAACAATTGTTTTTAATTCAACAAGGGATAGCCACAGGCCATTATAGAGTTCAAACTTCTCAGGAAGATGACTCTTTTTAGCCTCTTCAATAAAGGCTGTAACAATATCATTTTGTGTCTTAAGCTGGCCAATTTCCCCAGAAATTTTTTGAATTTCATTGGCAATTTCACTTTTTATATTGCCAATATTTCCTTCAAGTAGAGAAATCTTAGATAATATTTCATTAACTTTTTCAGATCCATCACTTGGTTGCAGTGAAGATAGTTTTGCAAGCTCGCTAGTAGCATTTTTTATTTCACTTTCTAACTCTTTCTTTAAATCCTGTAATTTCTCATCAATACCGTTTAACTGTGAAGCAACTTTTTGGATTTCCTCAGCTCCACCACTTGACGCCTTTTGAGCATCGAGCTTGGATATTGCCTCTGAGGTTTTCTGAATCTCTTTAGCAACTTCATTTTTTAGGCTTTGAAATGCCTCGTCAAAAGACTCTACTTTTGACACAATCTTTTGAAGTTGCTCGCCTACTCCTGTTGCTTCTTGTTCTTTGATTTTGTTGATTTCATCTATTGCCTTTTCTATTTCAGTTGAAAATTCTGACTTAAGACCTGTAAGTTCTCCACCAAATTCTGCAATTTTTGAAAGGACCTTTTGTATTTCGTCCTTAAGATTTCTTACAGTTTCAAGGTAGGTAGCATGTGGTGGAAGATACTTTGTGAGTAATAAACTAATAATGACTGCGAAAAAAAGAGTTACTACATCCATTTCTCCCCTCCCGTGTTTTTTATTTTTCCCCTTTTAAAGGGATATTAATATCGTTCATACGGTCCAAGAACCCCAAACATGCGCATCTGATCTTTGTATATCCTTCGACATGGTTTGGGATTCAAAAAAAGTCTATGGGTGAGCATGCCACAAACAAAACCACCTGCATGAGCCCACCAAGCAATTCCTCCAGCTTCTTGTGGAGAAAGTAAGGAAAAAGTTCCTGAAAATATCTGCTCAAGAAACCAAAATCCTAAAAAGAATACGGCAGGTACCTCAAAAAAGAATGGAAAAAAGAATATAGGCACCATTAATACAATTCTGGCCTTTGGGAAAAGCATATAATAGGCACCCATAACTCCTGCAATAGCGCCAGACGCACCAATTGTCGGGATTGTAGAATGTGGATTAGTATAAATTTGTACAAATGAAGCAAAAAGACCACATAACAAATAAAAGAGAAGGTACCTAAAAGGCCCCATTTCGTCTTCTACATTGTCACCAAATATCCACAAAGTCCACATATTGCCAATTATGTGTATCCAGCCTCCATGAAGAAACATGCAGGTAAAAAGGGGTATTATTGCCTTTGGCACAAGACCAACACTTGCTGCCCAATCAGGATGAGTATATCTAGCTGGGACTACGCCAAAAAGATAAAATAGCTGTTCAAGAATATGAGGCGGAAGCGATATTTCAAAAAGGAAAATAATAGTGCATAGGCCCATAATGGCCCAATTCATAAGAGGTGGACAACGCCTTGGGATACTGTCTTGAATAGGGAACATTACCTCTTCACTATAAATGCACTTTTAGGCTCAAGTCAATGGATTTATAGGAGTGGGTAAGTGCCCCACTAGAAATTATATCTACCCCTGTTAGAGCAAAATCTCTAATATTTTCTAAAGTTACTCCTCCAGATGCCTCAAGAAGCACTTGAGGATTTTTATTTTTAACCATTTTCACAGCCTGTTTTAAGGTGGGAAAATCCATATTGTCAAGCAAAATAGCATCTGCACCTGCTTCAACTGCCTCATTAGCCCCTTTCAAATCAGATACCTCTATTTCTATCTTTAAAGTATGAGGAGCAAATGCCTTGGCCATTTTAACTGCATCAGTTATTGATCCACAAGCTGCAATATGATTATCTTTTATAAGAATTCCATCTGATAGATTAAATCTATGATTAAGACCTCCTCCAACTCTTACCGCATATTTTTCTAAGATCCTAAGCCCTGGTGTTGTTTTTCTTGTACATACTAAACGAGCAGGCAAATCTTTTATTTTTTCAACTGCCTTCTTAGTCAAAGTAGCAATGCCACAAAGCCTCTGAATAAAATTTAAAGCAACCCGTTCTCCAAGCAGAATAGAACTCAGCCGTCCCTCTAGTTGCACAAGTACATCTTTTGGTTGAAAAAGGCTTCCTTCCTTTAAAAGAGGCAAGACTTTAACTTCTCTATCAACCTGTTTAAAAAGCTCTTTTATAATAAAAAGCCCTGCAATTACCCCTTCTTCTTTAGCAACTATTTGGGCTACCCCCTTTTTTTCAAAAGGGACTACAAGAGTAGTAGTTATGTCTCCATGATCTATATCTTCAAAAAGCGCTCTTTTAATAATATCCCTATAAAGGATTTGTGGAGGCGCAAACTGTTCAATTGATTTCTCTAAGCATTCTCTCATGGGCTTCAAGTTTTTCGAGTTTTGCAATAAGTACTTCCTTCTTTTCTTTCTCTTTCTCAACTATTTCTGTAGGTGCCTTTTCAAGAAAATTTTTATTTGAGAGCTTTCCTTCAATTCGCTTTAGTTCTTTTTGGGCTTTTTCCTTTTCTTTTGCAATCTTTTGTAACTCTTTATCTACATCCACAAGCCCTTCAAGAGGTACAAATACCTCTATTTGCTCATGTATGAATGAGGCTGCTCCACTTGGCTTGTCAGACAAGTCTTTAATTTTATCTATCTCAATAACTCTAGCTAAGGTCATTATTTCTCGCTTATGGTCAGAAATTATCTTGTTTGAAAGCTCACTATGACACAACACAACGGCCTTGACCTCTTTGCCAGGATGAATCCCAACTTCTGACCTGATATTTCTTATTCCGCTTATAATTTGCTTAAGAAGCTCGATTTCAGCTACCTCTTCATTAAAATGCCATTCAGAAATCTCCTTTGGAAAGGATGAAATCATAATATAGTCTTTTTTCCCAGGAAGATGATGCCATAGTTCTTCTGTAACAAATGGCATAAACGGATGAAGAAGCCTTAAACTCACATCAAGAACTGTTAAAGCCACTTTCTTAGATATTTTTGATCTTTCTCCTTCATTTGAAGAAAGCTCAGCCTTTGAAAGTTCAAGATACCAATCACAGTATTCTCTCCAAAAAAACTTATATAGCTCTTTTGCTCCTATATCAAAATCAAAATTATCTAACGCAGATCTAACAGTCTTTACAGTATTATTTAATCTTGTAAGTATCCATTTTTCAGTGGTGTTTAATCTGCTTACTTCCAAATCTTTTTCATAATCTTCTTCTTTAGAAGCATGCATTAGAACCAGACGGGCAGCATTCCAAATCTTATTTACAAAATGTCTGTAGCCTTCTATTCTATCTTCAGAAAGCTTAATATCTCTTCCTTGGGCAGCAAAGGCTGCAAGGGTAAATCTGACTGCGTCAGTACCGTATTTTTCCATAATTGTTAAAGGGTCTATAACATTCCCCTTTGATTTGCTCATCTTCTGCCCTTTTGCATCTCTAACAAGGGCATGTAAATATACATAGTAAAAAGGGACGTCTTTCATAAAATGGAGTCCCATCATCATCATTCTTGCAACCCAGAAAAACAATATGTCAAAACTAGTAATTAAAACAGAAGTTGGATAGAAAAATTCAAGCTCTTTAGTTCTATCAGGCCAACCAAGAGTTGAGAAAGGCCATAGGGCCGAACTGAACCAAGTATCGAGCACATCTGTCTCTTGCTCTAAATTTTTTGAACCACATCTATCGCACTTTTCCGGAGCACTCCTTTTTACATGGAGTTCTCCACAGTCCTTGCAAGTCCAAGCAGGGATTCTGTGGCCCCACCAAATCTGGCGAGAAATACACCAATCACGAATATTTGTCATCCATTCTTCGTAAGTTCGAATCCAATTTGGTGGAACAATTTTTGTTTTACCTGTCCTGACTGCCTCAAGAGCAGGTTCTGCAAGTGGTTTTATCTTCACAAACCATTGCTTTGAAAGCCGTGGCTCAACAATTGTTTTACATCTATAGCATGTTCCTGCTGCAAGGCTATGGGGCTCCTCTTTTTCAAGAAGTCCATGTTTTTCAAGGTCTTTTAGTACCGCTTTTCTAGCCTCAAATCTGTCAAGTCCTTCATAAGGACCTGCCTCTTTTGTAAGTTTCGCATTTACATCAAAAATATTGATCCTTGGCAAGTTATGTCTATTGGCAATCTCAAAATCGTTAAAATCGTGGGCTGGAGTAACTTTTACAGCACCTGTACCAAACTCTGGATCAACATGCTCATCTGCAATGACGGGGATTCGCCTTCCAATTAATGGTAAAATTATCTCTTTACCAATAAGATCTTTATATCTTTCATCTTTTGGATTAACTGCAACTGCAGTATCACCAAGCATGGTTTCAGGCCTGGTAGTAGCTACTATAAGAAATTTTCCTGATGGTTCTCCTCCAGGTTCTTTTGCGATTGGATATTTTATGTACCAAAGACGTCCTTCTCCAAGCTCATGTTCTACTTCTATATCTGCCAATGCTGTATGACATCTGGGACACCAATTTATAATATAATCTCCCTTATAGATAAGCCCCTCTTCATAAAGACGGACAAAGACTTCTCTAACTGCCCTAGACAAACCTTCATCCATGGTAAAACGTTCTCTTGACCAATCACACGAACAACCAAGCCTTTTAAGCTGCTCAATTATTCTTCCACCGCTTTTTGCTTTCCAATCCCACACCCGCTCTATAAATTTATCACGACCTAAATCGTGACGCGTTAATCCTTCTTGAGCAATTTGTCTTTCCACGACATTTTGAGTGGCAATGCCAGCATGATCTGTTCCAGGAACCCATAAGGTATTATAACCATCCATACGTTTATATCTAACCAGGATATCCTGGAGAGTATTGTTTAAGGCATGTCCGATATGTAATACTCCTGTGACATTTGGAGGAGGAATAACCATAGAAAAATTGGGCTTATCCTTGTCCATAGTGGCAATGAAAAGCCCTTGTTCCATCCACTTATCATACCATTTTGTTTCGACTCCTTTAAAATCATAAGCCTTGGAAAGTAGCTGTCCCTCACTCTTATCTGCCATATAACTAAAACTCCTCTTTGCTAAAAATTTTAGTATGTTGGGCTAGCATAGTGCAAAATTGAAATATTGGCAAAGGAAAGGTTTATCTTTGATGAAAAGTCTGAATGATATCTGGTACTATATCAAAATCTAACAGACCTCTTCTCGGCTTGAAATAAAAGTTTAGACTTACTCCTATATGCCATTCTGTATAATCAGCACTTTTATTTATTCCTGAATGTGCCCCTAACATAAGTTGAGGAGTTATCAGATAGCCTGCTGAAATATGAGAAGAATAGCCAATTTTGCTTGAATGTTTGGAAAGATATCTTCCTGGAAGTCCTTTTGTGCAAGGATAAAGAGGACTTGATTCTTCATAAAAGTTTAAATAGCTTAAAGCACCATCAAACTCTATAAGCCATCTTTCTCCTTTTTTTGTTTCCAAGTGAATAAAAGGACCAATTGCAACAAAAAACTGTGGGCTAAAGTAGCCTCCATGTCCATAAGTATAAAAATTACTGTTTCTGTCATAATGAATTAGATGAGTAAAAATACCATATGATATATCTGATAAATATCCATATGAAGTGGTTTTGCCCAGTGAAAATCCTCCGGAATATTCGTTATTATTCCATACTTCCTTACCCCATAAGTATGAATATCTTGCATTAAAGGAAAGCCAAAAATATCTAAAGTTAAGGTTATAAAAGCCCTCAA
This sequence comes from uncultured Desulfobacterales bacterium, assembly GCA_964392885.1. GTDB lineage: Bacteria > Desulfobacterota > Dissulfuribacteria > Dissulfuribacterales > QOAL01 > JAADCZ01. The sequence continues at coordinate 17,508 of CAYMRT010000051.1, forward strand.
TGCCTGTAGATAAAACACGGCCCCAATATTTACCTGTATAAGGATCTTTTTGCCCCACCCATGATAAAATAGAACGAGAAACAGAGCGTTGAAAGAAAGAAATAGATCCTGTATTTTCTGGATCTTGCACTTTTATATGAAAAGTTGGTAAAGCACCAACTGGCCCACCAATAGGTGAGGAGCTCAAGATCCCTCTAATAATCCATTTATTTTCAAACTCTAAATATGCACTTGGAATAACCCCTTTAACAGATGAATAACCTGAAGTTATAGTCTTTTTCATAAAAGGGGTTCCTAACCAAGGAGATTCACCAATAGGTCCTGATTGAAAAAGTACGTTTTTTATCGCAATCCCTGCACCTAATTTACTATTTACTCTGTAATAAAAGTTTAATTGAGGCAACTCTTGATAGTAAAGCTTTGACGTGCCAGCATCGCCATCAATATATGAATAATTATACATTAGACCAATAAAATGACTATGTGCATTAAAATACGGGGTAGATGGGTCGGAATAGACAAATGAAGCCCTTTTGGGCAAGTTATGTTTATAATAAAAATCAGCAGCAATCTTTCTATCTTCCTTATAGTCAGATAGGCTAAAACGTTTTGCCAAAAGCCAAGCTTCGCGATCGTTTTTCAAACCCAGAGTACTTTCCATCAGACCTTGATGAATAGAAGGCCTTGTTATTAAGATATCTAAATCAGAAAAAACCTTATAACTATTATAATAGTCTTTATTTTTAAGATAATACCAGCCAAGGAGTTCTCTTATCTTATAAGCTTCATCCATGCAACCTGCATCTAAAAATAACTTGTAATTCTCTACGAACTGTTTGTTTACATTTTTAAAATCATCAAGTAGTTGTTGTCTTTTAAGATTGCACAAATATTCTTTTAATTTTTTGTTATAAGGATGATCTTTTAAAAGTTTTTTTATCAATGATAAATCTTTTGTCTTAAATGCACAGAGAGACAGGCCCGTCAAGAACTCTTTAGATGGCCTTTTTTTATAAAGCCTTAAAAAAATGTTTTTAGATTCTTTAATCTTTCCTGTATTAAAATAGGCCCATGCTTTTATTTTTTGAATATCGTATCTATTTTTAAGTGTTAAAGGAAGGGATTCTATTAATGGAATAACCTTAGTCCACTCTTTTTTCTTGGAAAGTGCAAATATTTTCTCCAGTTTTTTTAAGTTGCGATTTTGTTTAGTTACACCTATCTTTCTTTTAAAGGTTCTTCTTTTTCTTAGTAAATATTTATATTTTTTTTGCTCATCTTTTGCTAAATATGTCCAATAGTATTTAGCTCTTTTATAATTTTTTTGTTTAATTGATAGAAAAAATAGAGCCTTTGCCACATCTTGCTTTTTATAATTCTTATCAAAGAGCCATTTAAAACCATTGAAAGCTTGTACAAGCTTTTTTTGTTTAAAATATATCCAAGCTAGTCCATACCTAGCTTCTAAATCTTCAGGATCTATTTCAAGGGCTTTTTTGAAAAAAAAGATGGCTTCATTTAAATTTCCTTCTTTAAAGGCATCCCATCCAAATGCATGTAGCTTAGAAATAGCACCTATTTCTTTTCTTGCACTTCCATTAGAGGAGGCATAAAGATAACTATTAAAAAATAAAAAAATGAAAGTTAATAAAATTAATAAAAAAGATAACCCTTTC
>CAYMRT010000052.1:0-11375 GCA_964392885.1 uncultured Desulfobacterales bacterium
CCAATTTGTTTTTGATAAGCTTTTCTTGAGTGGTCATGGCTACTCCTCCTGTTAGGGATTTTGGGTGGATTTCTTGGGAGGTTAGCCTGGACCACTCCTTTTTGAAAGGCCCGCCTGTCAGATTAAGTCTGAGCTAATGCAATTTAGCCCACTTCTTGAATTTTCAGGCTATTTTAGCATGAGAAATGGAATTTTCTGTGAAATTTTGCAAAAGGTCTTTTTTCATGAATTGTTTAAAATGGGTTGAAAATGTCTTATTAATTCTTCTTGATTAATATCCGGAGGTGCTAAAAGGTTAATAGCGAGTTCCCTTTTCTTTGCAATTAATTCGTGCAATCTGTTATCAAAACTCAAATCTTTCTTTTCAGGATGAATAGCTAGAGGAAAATAAACATATACAGTTCTCTGTTGTCCGATCCTGAAAGCTCTATCGGTACATTGATCTTCAACTGCAGGATTCCACCATCTAGTAAGATGAATTACATGATTAGCAGCGGTTAAATTTAATCCTATACCTGCAGCACGTGGAGATAATATCATGACATGAAAACCATTTATATTAGAAAATTCATTAACATATTTTAATCTTTTATTTCCAGGAATGCTGCCGTTAATAATAAATGGTTTAATACCATAAATTCTACTAATTAAATCGGCTAACCTAGCTTGAAAATCTCGATATTCAATAAAAATTAAAACTTTTTCTTGTTTGGCATAAATACTATCTAAGATTTTTAAAAATTTACTCGTTCGAGCGCTATGATTTAAAAAAGCTTTTGGATCATTAATTAAATCCTGATCACAGGATTGAATAGTACAAGGATGTAACGAAACAAATTTGAGTTGATGGATGATTTCGAGAATGCGGTTGGATGAGTAACCACCACGTAAGAGTATATTATTATAAATTGTTGCCTGGAATTCTGGCATTTCTTCCTTGAGAATAACAGCCTTCTTAGGAGGTAATCCTTCCAAAATATTTTCTTTAATGCGTCTCAAAAGTAAAGGCGGATCTGTGTCCTCCATGAGGAATTTTTTTAACTCATTTAATCGATTTCCTTTTTCATAATAATCAACAAATTCTTTCAACGTCTTTAGGGTACCGGGACTTACTGTGTCTACTATTGACCAAAGATCACTCAGCCTATTCTCGATGGGCGTTCCTGTTAGTGCGATACTAAATTCAAATTTCATTGCTTTAGCAGCATCACTAATCATAGTGCCAGGGTTCTTTATCTTTTGAGCTTCATCAAAAATAATAATATTCCAATCAATTAGTCCAAAACTTTTTTGATAATTTCTTAGAGTTTCATAACTAACCAGAACAACATCAAAATTTTTTAACTGCAAAATATCCAAAATTGGAGCATGAACATAAATCTCATTTTGATTGGATAATTTCAGTCGTTTTAAATTTTTCCCATAAACCTCCAAAATAGACCCTAAGCCAGGTGGATACAAATGTTTATAAATCTCTTCTTTCCAATTTTTTAAGAGACCCGTAGGTGCGACTATTAAAAATGGAGCAGACTTAATTAACGAATTTCGCATTAAGTCCTTTACCCATTTTAGAAAGACAAGCGCTTGAAATGTCTTACCCAAACCCATATCATCGGCAAGAACACATCCCGAGCTCCCTTTTATCCAATGTCTCTGAAACCAATATAGGCCCTCCAATTGATGTGGAAGCAGATCGTGTTTCAGGCCTTTAGGGACGCCCAAATTTCCGGGTCTTTTAGCCTTCTTGATTAAAAACTCTACACTTTCTTCGTTGGTTCTAATTTGAAGAGTGTGAGGCCTCTTATCATCAACTTCCTTAAATTGATCTTTATTATAGTTACAACTTGTTAAATGTTCAGCGTAAATGGACTTAAGATAAGTTAGAAAGTCCTGAATTGCAGGGAATTTATATCCTTTATATTCTACTACGAATTTATTTTCATCTATAGCGTGTTCTACTTTATTGATTAGTTGACTAAGCTCATTTTCGTCAAATTCAAGAAGTTCATTATAAACATACATACCCAAAGAAACTTTGGATAAGCACGAATCTTTTTCCGCAACTAAGGGAACAATTCTTGGAATCCATAAGCCTACTTCCTTGACCCGTTCACTGTAATTTAATTCGGAAAAATATTCAGATACGTCCAGATTAAATTCTTCTTCAAGCTGAGACAGAAAATTATAGGGATTTAAAAGAAATTGGCCACGAATTGTAGGATCAGAAAGTTTAATTTTTCTTACTACACTTAATACTCTTTGCAGTTCTTCCGAAAAAAGTAAATACCAATTATTACCTAAAGGGTATTTAGTCCTTACCTCGTCAAAGGCAATAAACTGTTTATTAAAAGAATCCAAATATTTTTTTGGCAAAAGTTCTTGCTCTTCAGTGTCCAACATAATAATGTCAAAGTCTGGTTCATTATTTGAATTATAATATGGACGTATTGTAAACTTAGATGCTTCACAAATTGTCAACGATTTTAGATATTTTTCTAGACTATTTACATCCTCATATCGTTGTGTTAAAGAGTTAAGTCTACTGAGTAGAAGCAATCTTTTGTCGAGACTTTTTTCATTATTGATTTGTTCTATGAGATAGAAGATTCTATAAAGAGGATTAATCAGGAAAAAAATTTTAGTACCAATAGACAAAACAATGCCTTGGAGCCTTGTCCCGATAACAGGCCGGCCATTGGTATGAAAAAACGTAAATTTAAGTTTAAAGTTTTTTTGCGCTGGAGATCCGTAGCACTCAATCATCAAACGATAAGGAACCGGCTCTGGCAGACCCAATAGTCTTAGGTCAGTTTTTGAAAAATCTGCCACTTCATCATAAGGTACGCAAATATAGTAATCTTGATATATGTAAGCCTTTTCTTCTTCAAGAAACAAATATAATTTCCCCGAGGACGCTTTCTTGTGCTCTGCGGTGACAATATCTTGCAATAACCAATCTGATGGAGAAATTAACTCATCATTCTTAATGCAATAAAACATTACACACTTATTATTGAAATCGTTCTTCCAATTTAAAATAAATGTCATAAATTGGCCCTTAATATAGGATGTTTTACATTGGTATAATCATCAATTTTTTCTGCTATATCATATTCCCAATCTCCTAAATGGACCTTTTCGAAATTGGCATTTGCTCGCAAGTCCGCAGCAAAATACTCTTTTTCATACAATGCAGGAGCATGCTTGTTATTAACATGCCAAATACGGCATTTTCCATTATGACTCCATTCAGCAATAATTAAATCTGCGATTTTTAGTAATAAAACGGATTGTCTGGGATCGGAATTAATCAGAATGCCAAAATTTCGAAACCGAATGTTTTCATCCGTTTTTATGCGTTGGAAAATTTCAGTTTCAGCTTTTCGCCCTAATATAGCCCAGGCTTCGGTAACATAACCTAGATTAAAATAAGGCGTCCAAAATTGTTTTCTTCTATGAAATCTAGGATCCGATGTTCGTTCAATTATATCCAAAAACAGATTGAAACTTTCAAGAGAAAGCCATCTTTTAATAACACTAATTAACGCATCATCTATTCCTCGCCAATTTCCCGGTTTCAAACGTGGATCACCAATATTGGTCAGTACGTAGCTGATTACAATATCTTTGATTTCATTAGGTGGGTCATGCTTTATAAATGGCTTCAAAAGAGAGGATAAGATATTCTTCTTGAGAATCTCATCATCGAGCAGATCCGTATTTCTGGACAACAGCAATACTAAATGATTGATGTACTGATAATTCCCTTCACTTGATTTTTGGTATACATTATTCAAAATTTCTTTTAGCACATCACGAGCGAACTTGTATTCAATAACTTTACCAGGTATGCCAATTTCCAAGAAAAGATTTTCGATTGGTTGCTCTAGCCATTTGTCGGCAATGATTTTTATAGAATTAGTCTTAAAAATGAGCCATTTGCTATGGCGTTCATACCAGTCTTTTAATCTCCAAAAAATTTTATGATAATTATTTAAAAGTTGTTCTATTAGCTGAAGCCAAGAGGCAAATGTACGAATATTGGTTGGGTAATAAAATAGCCAGCTGGATATCAACTTTATAATACTACTCGGGTCAGGATGAGATATTAAATGTTGTGAATATTCTTGATAAAATAATTTATTTTCTCCCAACCAAGGTTTATCACCTAGAAATAAAATCCAGGGAACATATTTCAAATCAGTCTTTCTAATAGCCAAAATATTTTTATGTTTATTCCACACCTTTTTAATTCTTTCTAATACTGCATATAAATTAAATTGTGAGGGATATTCCTCAATATCGGGCCAAGTAGCTTTGACCTTAATGAGGAGTTTATGTATTTTACGACGTTGTAATTCAAGCTCTAAAAGACTTTTTGGATATTTTGGAATACTCTTTTGTAAAAAGGTTTTAATTCCCATTAATTAGCAAAATTTTGGATTTAATTCTTTTAATAACAGTTGGTTCTCTCGGTGGAGTCATTAAAAACCGTATGTCTATTCTTCGGTTTAAAGCACGATGTTCTGGCGTATCATTTGGCACTCTTGGGCGAGTATCAGCATAACCGCTTGCTCCAAATAAAGGTTGACCTTCAGCATTTCGCAAGTCCTTGAGAGACGGCTCAAATTGTACAAGAACTTTGTAGGTATTTATGGCTCTTTGGGCCGACAAGTCCCAATTATCTTCAAATGGTGACCATCGGCTGACCGGAACATTGTCGGTATGCCCCTCAATGATAATCGCTTCTAAGCGCCCCGGGTGACAGGAATCCTGACAAAAATCAGGGCACTCGGTATTAAATGAGCCGGAATAACAAGGTAAGATTAATTTGAAAGCATATGCTAGTTCCTTAAGGACTTTACGACCATCCTCGGTCACCTGTGCACTACCGAAGGGGAATAAAACCTCTTCAGGTAGATGAAGTATTCCATGTTCCTCATCAACTTTCACATTAAGTCCTTTACCTTCTAAATACCTAAATATTTGATTAAGCAAAATTTTTCTAAGTGAATAGGTATTCACTAGTTCGGTTTTAGCCATCGAAAATTGTAAAGCGAAAATGAACAAGAAAACAATAAAAACAAAAAGCAATCCAGCAACCAAATCACTAACTGAAGCCAAGTAGTTTAGATTTTCTTCGGCATTTAATTTTCTTGAAGTTAATCTTTTCATTCCTCAGATGATTTTGATAACGGTATTAACAACTTATTCTCTAATTCACCTATAGTGTTTTCTAGATCTCGTACAATACCGGCTAGAACGTTACAGGCCTTTTCAAAATCCTTTGTAGCTGTAGCAGAAAAATTTTTAATACTATCTAAATATTGCTCAAACTCACTTAAGAATTGCTCGAAATCTTCATCAATATTTATAAATTTGTCTACATATTCATCTATAGTGCCCTTTAGATCATGAATAGCTGCCCTAAGATTGCCTAAATATTGCAATAAATCTTTTTCGAAATTTTCTATATTCGTTAAAATTTTCTTATAAAGATCATTAAACTGATTAATATTTTCTGTCAAATTGGCTACAGATTTGTCAATCTGATTGCTAATTTGGACTGTTTTTTCAAGCAAATGCTCCAACTTTGATATTGCGTCATTTGTTCTAGAAAGTGTTTCACTATTCAGCTTAGTAGATTCATTGATACATTCTATCAGTCTCTCGAGGTGCAGATCTCTCTCTATACTTGTTTCCTCAAGCTTGGCAATTCGATTTTCGAGAATTTCGTTAATCTCTCTAAAAATATTTGCTGTTTGAGCAATTTTTTCCGAGGTTTCTTGTCGAAAAACGGAAATAAATTCTTTGATCAGATTTGAGAAGAACTCTTTGTCAACTTCAACGATTTCATTGGTCATATTTTCTAATTTCTCTGCTATTTTAGCTATTCCTTCTTTTAATTCTTGAAGAGCATTAAATGTATCTGCAAAACCATCTGTAATAGCAGATGAAACATGCTCCTCAAATTGTTTGCCTATTGCTATCGCCAGATCCGTACTAAAAGACCTCATAATATCAGTCTGTTCTCTCATTGTCTTATTTATTTCATAGAGCTCTTTTTTATAATCTAAAACTTCTATTTTACTTTCCAATAAACTATTCCACTCCGCAATTTCATTTTCTATATGCTGCAAACCTTTCTTATATAAACCGGAGAATAGCATAGAAGTAGCTAATCCAACTATAGAAGTCCAAAATGCCAGAGAAGCACCTCTTAGTAGACTATTAAGTGCTGACATAATGGTAGATGGATCCTGTGCAATATTGAATTGGCGCTGTCCAGCCATTATACCAACGGCTAGCCCCAAGAAAGTAAATGTTATTCCAATCCCCGTTAAATAATTAGGAATACTTTTTAGTTGATATAAATTTATTTTGGTTCCCAGTATATTATCTACATTAAAAAAGGAATAAGGTGATCTGGAAAGTACAAGCGTGCCTCTTTCCTCATCTTCTCCAATTAAAGAATCAAGGTATTTATACCACATTTCACCTAAGCTAGGATTGTTTTTCATTTTTTCGTTCAACTCATAATAATCACTAACTAGCGAGTCTTGTATTTTTATCAGATCAATTTTCCCTTTATTTATGTCTTTTTTTATGTTTTTTAAAATATGAATATATTTAAAATAAAACCAGAAAAATAATGCGATAATCAATATACAAATAATTATTACTGTACTGCCTTTTGTAAGTACAGATAGGTAGTTTATTATTAGGGTCATATTCATATCTAGGACCTAACTATTCTCTGTTGTTTACAGTTGTTGAGAGTTTTGCAAATATTATTTCTTATAATTTTTCTTGCTTAAAATAATGATTGACTATGTCATGTTCAAAAATAGAAACTTTCAGCTCACTATCGACAAATTCTACCTTCCTTTTTCCAGCCTCTCCGCCATCGAACCCGTGCCCGATCATTCCACCATTTCCTGCTTCCGCTCCGACCTCAAAGCCATGAACCTTACCACAAATGTTTCTCCGAACTCAAACGCCAAATTGCTGAAAAAGGCTTTGAAATTCGCTTCGGAAAAATCATCGATGCCAGGCTTGTAAGAGCGGCCAGAAAGCCGGGCAAAGATGACGATGCCGCCTTTACCAAAAAGGCAGAAAAACAGTCTATGGCTCTAAGGACCACATTGCTGTGGATCCAAAATCTGAGTTCGCGTCCGAGCTTGTTTGCACGCCAGCCAATGTCCACTATTTTTCAAGTGATTGTTAAAGTAAGTTTATGGCTCTTCATAGAGAAATCCGGCCTTTTTAAAATCTCTGCGGTAATAGGTCCATATCTTTTCGGCCTTGATCTCGTTGGCCCAGGCTATGAGCACAGCATCGCCAAGCTTCACTCCTTTGCGATATAAGGCTAGGGCCTCTGACAACATGTTTTGCATTTCAACTTAGATCTCCGGCGTAGAAAGCACAGCCTCAAGATAGAGGGCCACCTCTTCACGTTTTAGCCGATAGAATTTTTCAAGAACCCAACCAAGCTCCAAGAACACTATAGGCAAGAGGACAAGGTTTATTTCCCCTCGGCGGGCTCTGGCACGCAGCCTATCGAGAGCCTGGGCTTTTTCCGAATCCTCACGGATGAAATGGCGAAGAAAGACGTTGGTATCGAGAACAGTAACCGACTTGCTCACTTTTTCATGTCCTTTTCAACCGCCATCTCCGTGGCCTTTTCGATGGCCTCTTCAGGGGAAACGCCTTCAGGAGGGGGAAGAGTTCCCTTCAACGCGTCAAGCGAAGGCCCCTTTCGCAAGAGGAATCCCTTCTCGCCTAGGGGTTCAAAGAAAACCACATCCCCCTGTTTAAGTTCTAGCTTTTCGCGAACCTTTTTGGGAATGGCGATTTGATACTTAGGAAGGACCTTCGCCCGTGCTTCCATATCTCCTACCCTCAAACTTTTCTACTTTAATTAAAAAGGATTCAATAAGAAAGCTTGACAATGGCTACATAAGGGATTTTTGACAAGATTTTGGGTTGTGTTTAGCTAATTTTCAGAAATTAGGGTAGGTAATTAGTCTAAAATTGCCCGTCATATTTTTTCTTTCGTATTGTACTCCCTCATTTAGATGAGCCCGTATTTAGAAGCCCCATTTTTAGCCCTCATTAGTGCCTCTATTCGCAGCTAAAAATCCAGTAAGGGGGGCAAAATGTCAAAAAAACTAGCCCAAAGAGTTAAAAAGGGTGTTTTCTAATCTTATCGAGGAGTATGTGTAAGTCGTCCTTGAAGGGGAATGGGACCAATTTGTGATCGAAACCGCATCTCTACTGTAGGATCATGGAACTCGATCATCTATGCCGCCGGATCCACGACGTAGAATTTTTGGTTTGGGCCAAGGCCGCGGAAAAGACCGGGATCTTCCATCTCCACATGCCACTCGTGCCGACCTCGGTAGCCAACGACCAGAACTGCTTTGTTGGATATTACCCTCAAGAGCCGGTGGGGTGTTTTCATCGGCATCCGCCAGGATGCCGGGAATTTTCGGGGTTTGACGACCAGGTAACGCTTTATCTCTACACGGTGGTGGCCATCTTGCTTGAGAAGGGCGAGTTTTGGCAGATCAAATCACATGATCGCGAGGTCTCGGCAGAAAAATGGCAAAGAGATCGCTTCGACCCCTGCTATCATCCCGGTTTCCGCCTGGACAGAGGACTTTTGGAGTCAGTGGCTAAAAATCGGGTGAATGGTTTCTATGAGATCCGAGTGACCAACGCCCACGTGATGACCCTGAAGCTTGGCCGAAACGTAAACCTGAAGTGGTCGAGATGCCCTGGATCACAGAGTGCATCGAGATGCTTCTTGCGGATGGCTGTTTTGCCGTAGTGATGATGGATCATACGGCTCTCAGCGAAGTGCCCCTGATAGAGGAGAGCTTTCGCTGCCCTATGGAGGGAGTCAAGGAATACCTGGGCCGAAAGTTTGAGCTTGGCCATGAATATGCCCTCGGTAGCACAAAAATTTTGAGCCTCTATCCCAAGAAACCTCCAGGTTTTCTGGCTAAGTATCAAGAGCTGGAAAGATTTTAATAGGGCCGTAGTCGAGGGGCGCGAAAAGCGAAGCTCTTAAAGACGAAAGAAAGATGTCCCGAAAGGTTTACAAAATTGGCCCCAATGGCCTAAAATGTAAACCATGATAGCCGTAAGTAAAAAAGACATTCTCAGGCTCTTAGGGGAACGCATAAAAAGGGCCCGCAAGATAAGAGGGCTAAGTCAAAGGGCCTTAGCGAAAAAGGTGGGGCTTAGCGCCAACGCCATCTCAAAATACGAGAGGGGCCTTATGGCTCCAGGGTCTCAAATCATCATCAAGATAAGCCAGGCTTGCGGACTTGCCCCGGATTTCTTCTTGAGGCCCCCAAGGGAGCTCAAACTAAGCCCCGTCGAATATCGCGCTCACAAAAGTCTCCCAAAAAAACAAAAGGCGGCCCTTTTTGAAAAGGTTCGCTCTTGGCTTGAGAACTATCTCGAAATAGAAGATATTCTAAGTGAACATTTGAGTTATGAGCCCTATCTCAGAGAGATTAGATCCTTTGAAGAAGTAGAGGACGTTGCTCAAGATCTGCGCGTTAGGTGGAATCTGGGGCTTGCTCCGATCGCCAATCTAGTCGCCCTCCTTGAGGATAAAGGGATAAAGATCGTTCTTTTCAAGATGCCTGAACAATGCAGTGCGTTCACCTTTAAGGCCAACGACATCCCGGTCATGGCCGGCAACGCCCTCTTCCCGGGAGATCGCTTGCGTTTCTCGCTCGCCCATGAGCTCGGACACCTGGTTCTGAATGTCAATGGTCTTGATGAAGAAAAGGTCTGCCATCGCTTCGCCGGAGCCTTTCTGGTCCCCAAGGAAGTAGCTATCGAGGAACTGGGACGGGGGCTTAGCCTGAGTGACCTGATCCACCTAAAAAGTAAGTACGGGCTCAGTATTCAAGCCTGGATCTACCGGGCTAAGGACCTTGGCCTCCTATCCGAGGCGAAGGCCCAAGGCCTCTTTAAAAGGCTCCGGACCCAAGGATGGCATAAGAAAGAACTTGGCCCCGAATATCCCAAAGAAGAGCCCCTAAGATTCAAAAGGCTTGTCTGTAGGGCTTTGGAAAAAGAGCTCATATCACCTTTTAGGGCCAAAGAACTACTGGGCCTTTCCTCGATTAAAGATCTCCCTTGCAAATGATCCTCGTCCTTGACGCCTCGGTCCTAATTGATCTTTGCCATTGCGAACTGGAATCCTTGCTAGCCAGGCTCGGCAAGATAGTGATAACAGATCTGGTCCTAAACGAAGTAAAGCATCCCCTGTCTCCCCGTTTCGAATATGACCTCTTTATCTTCGAAGATATTAGCGAGATCATTTCTTTTAGAATGATTCATCGAAAACCCTCTGTCCCGGATATAAGCGCTTATCTTTGTGCTCAATCTTTGATAACTCAAACCAAACAGGAAGTTTGCACCGTTATTCTGTTAACCGGGGACAAAAATTTAAGAAAACTTTGCAAAAATTCCGGTATTCTCTGTCATGGAGTTTTGTGGGTTTTGGACCAATTTGTATCACGTGGACTGCTATCCCTAGAGGAAGCATGCAAGGACCTTCAAGAAATTCTGAAAGAAGGGAGCTGGCTGCCCAAAGGCGAGATCAAGAAGAGACTCAAGGAGTGGTGCTAGAGTACTCTTGTATAAATCAGGCCGTGGTCAAGGGGCGCGAAAAGCAAAGCTAGTTTCGCGCCCCGAGCCTGTAAGCCTGTGCCTCTAGAGGGGAATAAAAAGGATTTCTTCTCCCTTTTCCGGGGCGGAAACAAGAACTACCCGACCGCGCGGCGTGTCAAGGCCGGGCCGTTAGGCCCGCCCGAAGGGTCGGAGTGAGAGCCTTAACACATATTGAGCGCGGTGGGGTTACCATCCTCTACGCCCGAAAGGGGAAGAAAAGAAAAATTAAAAATCTTCTCTCTAAAAAATTTTTCTTAAAAAAGTTCTCTCTCCTAAAAAGTTTCTTCTCTTAAAACCAAATCATTTTCCTTATGTTCGATCATAAAATTTTTTTTCTGCGCTTCTGCGCTTATTAAGAAAGAGAGAAATATATTCTTATCTCTTCTTATCTCTTCTTTTCTCTTCTTTTCTATATTCTTTCTCTCCGGACACAAAAAGTTTGTCCGAAGAGATAAGGCCTTGTCCGAACATGAGGGGATCTCTTCGGAACGAGACCGGCCAAAATTCCTGCCTGAAAAATTGCCTGCGGATTGCCTGCAGAGTGCAGGCAATTTCAGGCGAAAATCCCACGAAACCTCACAAGACCAAATCGACGGGATGCGTTGATAGCCAAGGGAAAGCTGGAGCCGGTGGAGGGACTCGAACCCTCAACCCTGGGATTACAAATCCCATGCTCT
>CAYMRT010000053.1:0-13763 GCA_964392885.1 uncultured Desulfobacterales bacterium
GTCATATTAATAGATGATATTATAAGCTCTGGAAAAACTGTAGCTGTTACAGCACAAATGCTAAAAAAGGCTGGAGCAGATAAAATTGACTGCATAGTAACCCATGCTGTATTTGCTAAGGGGGCTCAAAAGATATTGAAAGATGCCGGAATTGAAGAGATTATAACTACAGATTCAATACCTCATAAAACTAATAAAATAAAATTGGCCCCAGTATTATCTGAGGCCATACGTCACCTTTTAGGCTAAAGCTGAAAGACGCTCTTTTATAGAATCTAGCCTCTTTTCAAGCCACGACTTCTCTTCTAAGAGTGCCTCCTTTTCATTCAGATAAGAAGACATCCCTCTTCTTCCAAAACCAAACCCAAAACCAAATCTTTGACAAAGACCTCTTCTAGGCCTATTTCTGCCAGAAAAACCAAGGCATCGACCTAAACGTCTTCCAGTCCCTGGCCCAGCACCTATTGGCCCAGTTCTATCAAAACCTGGCATATTTTCACCTCCTTTTTGAGCTTATGCTTATAATATAATGAGCATAAGCCAAAAATCAATTCAAAAAAATATTTATATCTTACCAAAATACATGCTACCTAATGGACAGTTTAAAAAGGAGGCTACAACTTGACATTTTATTTTAAAAAGAAAGAAGATATTCTTTTTGGTATCTGAAAGGGTTTCAAAGTTGCCCTGCCCTTTGCTAATTATTAAAGGAGCATCTTCAAAAAGTTCAAGAAACTCTTTTGAACACCATTCAAATATTATTCCTGGTGCCTTACAACCTGTAGAAATTATCTTGCAAATCTTGTCTATTCCAGATGCCTTAGCGTCATTGTAAGTAACATCATTAATTATTGGTCCACCTCTAACTGCATAATAAACGTCCTTTTTTAGCTCTTTAATTAAAAGCTTATCTAAAACCGACTCTCCACAATTATCACCCAAAACCAACACCCAATTTGCCTTTTCAAGCTCTCTTTGAAAAACCTCAAAGTCCCACTTAAAAAACCTTTTATTAACAACTGCATCTATTTCTTTTAAAAGGTCGAATTCAGAAGAAATACCATAGTCAACTACATTTCCTGCCGCAGCATATCTAATAGCAGCTTCCAACTTGTTATTGCTTCTTGCAACTTGTTCTTCCAAAATAGGGTAAAGATCCAGAGCCTGATTTATACTCTTTTGTTTTAAATTATAAAAAGGGTCAAGCACTTCTATAATCATTGAAATCTTATCATAAACGGCAACTGCATTTTGAGGAGGTGGTAAATTCACATCCATAAGTGCGAGCTGGCATGCAGTTTCTTTAAGAAGTTGCCAAATCTTTTTATCTGTAAGCTTTAAAAGCTGTCCAACACGCTTAGCCTGTTTTAAAAAACATGGAAAACAATCAAAGTGGGTTTTCATAATTTTTAAAGTCAGTCGCCTAAGAATACCTTTAATTTTTCTTTTACAATTTGTGCATGTGTTATCTCTTGACCTTTTCTCTTTGTTCTAACCCTAACATTTCTCCATATAAAGGCGACTCTTCCATCGGGATTAATTAAAAAAGTGGACCTTATAACTCCTTCATATTCTCTTCCATAGTTCTTCTTTTTCCCCCAAGCTCCATATAATTTTAGGACTGCCTTATCTGGATCAGACAGCAAAATTATTTTTAAGTTATGTTTTTTTATAAAATTTTTATGAGAACTAGGCGAATCTGGACTAACGCCAATCACAATAGCACCAACTTCAGAAAACTCCGATAAAATAGATGTAAAATCACATGCCTCTTTCGTACAACCTGGGGTATTATCCTTTGGATAAAAATAAAGCACTATCCACTTACCCTTAAAATCAGAAAGAGAAACATAATTTTCTTTAGAATCTTTTAAAGTAAACTCTGGTGCTAAGTCACCAACATCTAAGCCCATAATCTCTCCAATTAATTATTTTGTAACAAAATCAAAAAACTCTATAAGTTCGCTACCTTTTGTCTTAAGAAGGTCTGAAAGCTCCTGATCATTCATGGGGCTTAGCATATCTGGATTATCCTTTACTGTCTTTCCAAAAAGCATACGGGCTATTTTCCCCTTTTCAACAGCAATTAAAAAGGCCACATCTTGTTCGGCCTTATAATTAATCCCAAATTCAAACTCATCGAAATCATCTGGAGGATCTGGAGCATATCTTATTTTTATTCCCCATCTTAACAGCTCTTTTTCATTTTTTATGGCATCAAGATCCAACTCTTTTTCTAAAAATTGTCTAAATCTTTTCAAGGTTATCCTCCTGTTGCCTTTGAAATCTTTCAAGGCACAAAATGGTACCAGTTAGGATTTTAGGATAAAAATAAGTTGACTTGTGAGGCATACACAAGCCTGCATCAGCAACATCTAAGACCTGTTCAACCTTTGTCGGACTCATAAAAAAAAGTATCTGATTATGTTGCAAATTTCTCACTGCCTCATTTGAATCTGGAACAAAAAAGATATCCTTTCCAATTTCTAAATTGCCTGTATCAATACCAAGGGCACGTTTAAATACAAGCTCTTCAAGCATTACCACATCAAGATTTGCAAGTTCCTTATGTTTTACTTGCTCCAACAAATCCTGTTTTGCCTTTTCAGTGGGACACAAAAGAAAAGCATGCCTTTTTTTACCAAACATTACCGTAATTCCTTGGCTACATCCATCACCTAAACTATCTTTAAAGGCCTTGACACAAACTTCAGCCTCAGAATTATATGAACACTCTATCTCTTTCATTTCAAAATATTTACAAAGCCTTTTCTCTATCTCTTCACAGTCTATTCCTTCTGGTATAGTCAAGACGCGATGGGTAGGAAGCACAATAAGTCCAGGATCAGAGGCATCAACTAAATAGGCCATTGTAAAATTATATGGAGCATAAGATCCTTTTCCAAATTGCTCCTCCATAGCCTTTCTATACTTAATGGAAGTAGTATATCTATGATGGCCATCAGCTATATATAGCTGTACACGTTTAAAGTGCTCCACTAACTGTTTCAATACCTTTTTATCATCTATACGATATAGTCTATGGATAACATTTCCTTTGTCTTTTATTTCAAAAATGGCTTGTTTATTATTTTCCAATAAGACATTAACATTATCTATATGACGATAAATCATAAAAATCTGGCTAAACTGAGCCCTTGTAGCACATCTTAATTTATATCTTTCTTCAGTAACCTTTTTGAATGTCTTTTCATGAGGCAATACAGTTTTCTCTTCCCAGTCATCAGCCCTTACCAAACATATAAACCCTTTCCTTACATAAGTCTTACCATCACTTTCAAACTGAATATCATAGGGATAAATAGCATCAGAGCCATCACTTATTAAAAATTTTTTATCAAGCCAATGCCTTAAAATATTTGCCGCACATTCATATTTGTCTTTAACTTCTTCTTGACAAAGACTTTTTGAAGGAAGTTCCAGTGCGAAAATATTGTTAGGTTCCTTTTTAAGGATCGCATTTCTTTGAGCCTCAGTTACAATATCATAAGGTGGAGCTACAAGTTTACTAATGTCTCCAAAGATATTTTGATTATAATAGGTTCCCCTAAAGGGGTTTATCACAGCCATAACTATAAATCCTTTCTTTAACTCCGTTAATGCAATTTAATTGAGTTTAAGTGTGTCAAAATATTTTTTAATAGCCAATCTAGCATATTCAACTGATCTTCTTCCCAAGACCTTTTCATGGGCTACAAAAATGCCAACAGCAATGCATTTCGTCAAATCTTTCTTACATGCAAAACCACAAAACAAGTCATATCTTATTGTATGATCCTCATTGTCAATAGTACCAGTTTTACCACCAATAATTAGCTCCTTTAGAATTTTATCTTTTACTGTAAAACGAAATGCCTTTTTAGCAGTACCTTTTTTTACAGTTGTAATCATCATGTCCTTTAAAAAGGTAGCTGTCTTTGGATTTATGCACCTTGTTAAAGGATATATTTTGCTTTCATAAACAACTTTATTATGGTCGTTTAATATCGTATCTATAAAATATGGTGCCATTATCACACCGCCATTTATTATACCAGATGCTATAAGTGCAGCATGCATTGCAGTAAGTTTTGTCTTTTTATTAAAGCCGCTTGCCACCTCTGCTAAATTGAACTTGTCATCTCCAATTTCAATTACACTAGTCTCTACTGGCAATTCAAAAGGTATTTGGCTCTGCCATAAAAATCGCCTTGCCATTAAAAGAATCCCATTCTTTTTCAAATACTTCTGACCGATCTTCCCAAAAACTGGATTTATAGATAGAGCAAAAGCCTCATTTAATGTGACCTTATTTGTAAATTTTGTTATCCTTTCTCTAAGTTGATATCTATATAAAGTATGCTTACCTCCATTAAAATAAAATAACGACTGGGGTGAGATATTATACAGCTCAATAGCTCCTGCTGCTGTTACTATCTTAAAAAGGCTTGCCGCAGGCACTAATTTTTGACACCAAACATGGCTATTTCCATTTTTGTCAAAGCCAGATAAGGCTAGTATCCTTCCAGATACTGGATCTAAACAAACAATTGCAGTTTGAGCCCCAAGTGCATCAAGCATCAACTTATCAAGATAATTTTGCAAATCTTTATTCAAAGAAGTCTTAACGAGAAAATATTGCTTTAAGTATTTAAAGCTAAATATATCTTTTTTATATTCTGTAGGACTTAAGCGTACTAATATGTTCCTTAGTGTCTCTTGAGGTAAAAAAGAAATAACATTTTGCCTGTGTACTAAAGCCTCTCTAGTATCAGCTGCAATATAGCTATTAACACAGATTAAAATGATGATGAAAATAGTTAAAATATATTTCAATGGCTTAATATTTTCCTTACTTTTTTAGTATTTAAATAAGGTCGGTATAATCTAAATTAAATCATTGATTTTTGCATCCATTGAAGATAACCTTTTAATCACATTTAGTAAGGTAAAGGGAAACATTACCCACCAATGTTTAAACTTTTTCCTAAAATTCTACAGAAAGGTCTTTTATTTATTTATGGAAGAACCATTAATTAAAGAAAAAAGAGGAATTTCTCCAATTTGGATACTTCCAGCCGTAGCTCTCTGCATTGGTCTCTGGCTTTTATACAAATCTATAATGGAACAACCGATTTATATAATTGTCCATTTTCACAGTGCAGAAGGCCTAACCGAAGGGAAAACTAAAGTAATGTATAAAGGTCTCCCTGTTGGAACTGTTGAAGAAATCTATCCAGATGAAGGATTGGATACGGTTTCTGTAAAAATTGCAATGGATCCTAAAACAGAAGACAAGTTAGTTAAAGATGTAAAGTTTTGGATCGTGCGTCCAGAGATAGCTGCAGGGAGAATTAGGGGACTTGAAACTCTTTTAACAGGTTCATATATTGCCGTACAGCCTGGGCACTCAAAAGAACCTTGTAGAGAATACCAAGGCTTAGATGAACCGCCACCTGTACCAGAAGATGCTCCTGGTCTCCATATAAAACTTATCACTGAAACTTTAGATTCGATTCAAAAAGGTTCTCCAATATATTTTAGAGACATAAAGGTAGGCTCGGTACAAAACTATACCCTAGAAGATAATGGAATGATATTAATAAGTGCCTATATTGAACCAGAGTTTAAACACATGGTAAAACCTGGCTCCAGATTTTGGAATGCAAGTGGTATAAGTTTTACTGGTGGTCTAAATGGATTTAAATTTCACTTAGAATCTCTAACATCTTTAATAAATGGCGGTATTGGTTTTTATACTCCTGATGCATTTAAAGATCAACCACCTGCTCAAAATGGCCAAACTTATAAACTATATAGGGACTATGAAGATGCCCAATATGGAATTGATGTGGTTTTAAAAATCTATTCAGGTGAAGGCATGATGGAAAGCCTTACCAAGGTAATTTATCATGGAATAGAAGTAGGCCGGGTTAAAAAAATTTCTTTTAATAAATCAGATAAAAAATATAAGGTTACAGCTCACTTGCTACTAAACCCTCTGGTTAAGCCCCTTCTTAGAAAAGGGACAAAATTCTGGATAATAAAACCACAATTTGGGCCAGGAGGCATAAGAAATCTTAGCACCTTACTTACAGGCCCATATATTACATTTGTTCCTGGTGAAGGTGAGCCTTGTTATGAATTTATAGTTCAAGGTGATCATTCAAAGGAAATATTTAAAGATGGAATATATTATAAACTTACATCAACAGATTTGCATTCAATTCAACCTGGTGCTCCAATATTTTTTAAACATATTCAAGTAGGCGAAGTGGCAAGATATAATCTAAATCCCGACAATACAGTTGACTTACTTTTTATAATCTATGATGAATACAAACATTTAATAAATAAAAAGTGTGTATTCTGGAACTATAGTGGATTAAACTTCAAAGTGACTCCAGTAACTGTTGAAATCTCAAGTGACACCTTACAGGCAATAATTTCTGGAGGAATAGCCTTTGACTATCCACGGAAATACTACAAAAGGCACCTAAAACCCGCCCCCGAAGGATATAAGTTTAGATTGTATAAAAGCTTTTCTGATGCTGTAAGACATGTACCAGAACTGAAGCCCAAAGGAGTATTTATAAAATTTTATAGCAAAAAACCCGTATCCTTAATTTCTGGTTCAGGTATTTTCTATAAGAAAGTAAAAATCGGAGAAGTAACTGGAGTTGAACTAAATTCCAAAAAAGATCTAATTGAAGTTACAGGTTTTATAAAAAGGAAATATCTTAGACTGATCAATACCAAATCACGCTTTTTCTGTACCAGTGGAGTAGAGATAAAAGGAAGCATAAGAAGCGGCTTAAAATTAAAAACCTCTTCTTTAGCAGAAATTGTGATGGGTGGTATCTCTTTTATAAACTTTGGAAAAGGAAAAAAAATAAAAGAATGGCACTCTTTTAAACTCTTTACTGACAAAGAAGCTGCACTTCAGGCAGAGTATGTACCTATTAATATCCATTTTACTACTATGCAACCAATTGAAGTTAACTCAAAAGTTAAATATAAAGGGATTGAAATTGGCTATATATCTTCTATCGATATTGATGATGATCTTAAAGGTATAACAGCCACAATAAAAGTAAAGAAAAAACGTGCATCAATATTTACATCAGATGCCAAGGTGTGGGTGGTTACACCAGAGATAGGGTTAAATGGCATAAGAAACTTAGATACCCTTATAACAGGCTCTTATTTGGAAGTTGAACCAGGCACGGGAACGCCAGTTTTGAAATTGGAAGGCCTGAATAACCCACCCTCTGTAATCAAACCAGCAACAGGTTTAAATATTGTAGTTGAGGCAAAAGGACTTGGTTCCCTAAAAATAGGCTGCCCTGTGTACTATAGACAAGTTAGAGTTGGCTCAATTGTTGGTTTTGAACTTTCTCCTGATACTAAGTCTGTATGGATTTATTTAAATATAAAAACTCCTTACAAAAAACTTGTCCGTACAGGAAGTAAATTTTGGAATGCAAGTGGTATAAGTGTAGATGCTGGAATATTCTCTGGATTAAAAATAAAAACAGAAACCGTAGAAACAATTCTTTCAGGAGGAGTAGCCTTTGCTACTCCTGAAGGGAAAGAAGCCGGACAACTTGTGTCATCTGGATATCACTTTAAACTCCATGATCAAGCTGAAGATGAATGGCTTAAGTGGTAGAAGAGACTTATTTACCCTTTCAAATTTTATAAAAAATGATATAATATTTTTTGTTTTATTTATTAACTTGCCTAAATTTGTAGGAGGTCTAATCAACAAAAAAAATGTTTAAAGTAGGTGATCTTGCAGTTTATCCTGCCCACGGAGTAGGTCTGATTGAAGCCATTGAAGAAAAGGAAATTGGTGGATCGACCCTTGTATTCTATGTAATGCGTATCCTTGAAAACGATATGAAAATTATGATCCCTAAAAACAATACTAAAGCCGTTGGTCTTAGAGCAATTATTTCACCAGAAGAAGTGGAAAGGGTCTATTCCATCTTAGAAGAAAAAGACGTAAAATTTACTCCTCAAACATGGAACAGACGTTATAGAGAATACATGGAACGGATAAAAACTGGGTCAATTTTTGATTTAGCTGCAGTACTAAGAGACCTCTATATTTTACAAATGGACAAACCTTTATCTTTTGGCGAAAAAAAGATGCTTGAAACTGCCAAGGCTTTACTTGTTAAAGAACTATCTATAGCGAGAAACAAAAAAGAGGAAGAAATTGAAAAGGGTATAGAAGAAATATTTGGCATAAAGGAAATTCGTACAGAACCAGAGCCAGAACTGCTTATTGAAATGAAAACCGATATCTAAACATTTAACATCTATTTTGAACTAGTTTTGTCTTCCATTTTTGATAAGAAGGTCCATATAAAGAAGACACAAAAACTTATAATAAAAACCAGCAAATTAGACGATAAAAAACGCCTTGATAAATTTTTAAGTGAAAAATTAAATGAAATTTCTAGAAACAGAATAAAAACACTTATACAAGATGGACTGGTTACAGTAGATGAAAATATTATTTTAGTACCTAAAAAAAAATTAAAACCAAATCAAAAAATAACAGTCACAATCCCACCACCAAGGCCCCTTGAAATTACTCCAGCTAATCTGAACCTACAAATAATCTTTGAAGATGACTTTATGTTAGTTATCAATAAACCTGCAGGCATTGTAGTACATCCTGGGGCAGGCAATTTTGACAATACTCTAGTGCATGGCCTTATGGCTATCTGCAAGAATCTATCTGGCATTGGAGGCATAATAAGGCCAGGCATTGTACATCGCCTTGATAAAGATACAAGCGGATTACTAATTGTGGCTAAAGACGATACAACACATAATAGGCTCTCGGAAATGTTTAAGAGTAGAAAATTACAAAAAAAATATGTGGCCTTAATCCATAATGGTTTTAGTGACTTGCAAGGTTTAATCGATCTTCCCATAGGGAGACACCCTGTCAAAAGAACAAAAATGGCTGTTAACTTCCAATCTGGGAAGCCAGCAAAGACTTCGTTTAAGGTTATAAAAAACTTCAGAAAATTCCAATACTTAATGCTTAATCTACACACTGGTCGCACCCATCAAATAAGAGTGCACCTATCACATTTTGGTTGCCCTATATTGGGAGACACACTTTATGGTGGAGCAAAACAGATTAAGATATCGGGAAAGCAGATTGAGATTAAACGACAGATGCTCCATGCGCAAGAGTTGAGATTTGAACATCCTATCACAAACAAGAAATTGTCTTTAAAAGCACCCTTGCCAGAAGACTTTGTTAATATCCTAGAAAAACTCGATCAGTTTTAGTGGGCTATTGAAATCTCTCAAAAAATTACAGGTATTTTGTTGTCTTAGCAAATCTTTGTAGTTGACTACAATAAAATGGCATTAGACTTTTATATAGAGTTTATTTTAAAAAAAATTTTTGGTCATTAGTAAAAAAATTCATACCTATTTTTGACAGCATAATGTAGTGTGTTTAGTTTATGTTTAATAACTTTTGATGGAGGAGCTTATCATGCCAGAAAAAAAACAAAGAATATTAAAAAAAGAGTGGAAACAATTTTTAAAAGACTTTAACAGAATGAATCAGTATAGAAGAGCTACTGTACAAATTGGTGATGATTATATAGTTGGAGAACCTGGAATGCCGCTTTTAGGAATAGATTACGATGAAAGTGCCAGACGGGTAGAAATCTTTCTTGGAACTACAGATCCAGATAATCTTATTCATTTAGCTCATGCAGTTGATGTACCAAGGGCAATTTATTTGATTAAAGATGAAGAGGCAATAAATCCTGTAATAGGCTTGCAAATTCAAGGTGCTCCAGGCACAAAATTAACCAGAATAAAATTCTTAGATATTTCATGTGAAGATGCGAGAGAAAAATGGGTTGCAGCAGTAGCTCATACATTGTATGAACGCAGAGGCATGGAGCCGGGTGCAGACCAAGAGGATTGGTTTCAAGCAGAAAAAAAGATAGAGTCAGTGTGCATCAAGTATAGATAAAATTTAATAAACAGAGGTTTTTTAATAAATGGAGCTTAAGGATTCCTTTAAAGCCAGCGGAAAAAAATTTGACAAAGTAAAAACTCCAGAGGAAACCCTAGAGTGGGCACTTAAAAAATTTGCAGGGCTTGGGGAGGCTGTACTTAAAGATATTAGGCGCATTGACAAAGGACGCCTAGGGATACCTGTTTATATTAGTGAATATGGCACAAAAGGTAGTTTAATTACTGGTAACAAAAAACAGATGGGTAAAGGCATAACCGAGGCCCAGGCAAAGGCAAGCGCGGTTATGGAACTGGCTGAACGGTTTAGCTTGTTTGAGTATCTAAATAAAGCGCCTTTTGAAATAGCACCATTTGTGCAAGTTAGCGATCCAAAATTCAAACTTGACCATCATTTACTTGCTATTCATCACAAAAGGAAATTAAGTGAGGAGGAGAGAGACTTCCTTTTAACTTTCCAGCAGAAATGGATAAGCGGTCTTTATGCTACAAAAGGAATCCAGGCAAAAATTCCGTTCTCATGGATGTGGCCAATCAATGAGTATAATGGATCTGCTGCAGGAAACAGTCTTGAAGAAGCATCTGTTCAAGCAATATGTGAAGTTGTAGAAAGGCATGTATGTTCTTTAATAAGCTATAATAAGTTAACTACCCCAACAATCTCGATTAATTCTATAAAAGACTCTGAGCTTTTAAAGTTGATAGAGAAATTTAAAAAATTAGGTTGTAAACTAATTTTAAAAGACTTTTCTCTTGACATTGGCATACCAACTGTAGGGGCAATAGCTTGGGATCCTTCAACCTATCCAGAAAGAAGTGAGATTGTATATACTGCAGGTACATCTACAAGCCCAGTTAGAGCGGCAATTAGAGCATTAACAGAAGTAGCCCAGCTCGCTGGAGATTTTGATACTGATGGAAAATATCTTGAAAGTGGGCTTCCCAAATTTAAAACACTTGATGAAGCAAATTATGTGCTTGAATCGGATAGGATTGTTGAACTTGACTCTCTTCCTGACTGTTCATCAGATAATTTTAAACAAGAAGTGGAAAATCTTTCTCAAGCTCTCCAAAAAGTAAATATGCCTGTTTATCTATGTGATATAACTCATGAAGAACTTAAGATACCTGCAGTATATGCTATAATTCCAGGAAACCATTTTAGAGATCGTACTATAAATATAGACCTTGCCTTTCATCTTGCTCGACTTATCACCACAAGTGATTATATAGATCAGATACCTAAATTTTATCTGCTTGATGCTTTAAATAAAATTTACAAAAATAGATTTGATATCAATTTTTATCTAGCACATTTATATGAGGAACTAGGTGATTTTGAAGAGGCGATTAACCATTACAAAAAGGCACTCTCTTTTAATCCACCAAAACATGAACTTGCAAGCATCCTTTGCAACCTTGGCAATTGCCTCCGCCAGATGGGGAAAATAGATGAAGCCATAGAAGAACTCAAAAAGGCTAAAATGCTTGAACCCACCCTCAAAGAAATACACAACATTTTAGGCACATGCCTTTATCAAAAAGGCCTTTATATGGAGGCAATAGAATGTTTTGAAACCGCAATCGAGCTAGATCCAAACTCAGCTATTGATTACGCAAACATTGGCAGTAACTTAAGGAAGCTAGGGCTCATTCCTGCTGCCATAAAGTGGTATGAAATGGCCCTGGAGCTTGATCCTGAGCTTGAGTGGGCAAGAAACCATTTAATGGAAATTAAAAACATGAAATAACATGCCAATATGAAGATCTAAAAAACTGCACTTAATTACTCTAAACATTATTAACTTAAAAAATATAAGCTACTTTTCAAAACTCTATTTTACAACTTTTTATATTCTTCACTTTATAGCTAGAAATAAGAGCGCTTATTAAAAACGTATTATTTTACTCCCACTATTTCATCTTTATTTCTTAAATATAAACCCTTCCTTTGGCACTGTTTTCCACTTAAGCTCAACTGGCTGAGGTTCAACATGCCATATATTTTTGCAGTATTGCCTTATAGACCTATCAGAGGAAAACTTTCCCATCCTTGCAACATTCAAAATAGACATTTTTGTCCATCTATCAGAATCTTCATAGGCCTTGGAAACCTCTTCTTGACATTTGATATAAGGATTATAATCAGCTAGTAGCATGTATTCATCATGATATAAAAGAGAATCCACAAGAGGTCTAAAAAGCTCTTTATCTTCCTTTGAAAATATACCTGATAAAATAAGATCTATAGCCGCCTTTAGCTCTTCATCTTTTTCATAATAAGCCATTGGATAATAACCTTTAAAACGAAGATCCATTACTTCTTCTACATTAAGACCAAACAAGAAAAAGTTTTCGCTCCCTACTTCTTCTCTAATCTCTACATTTGCTCCATCGAGGGTCCCTATAGTCAAAGCACCATTCATAGAAAACTTCATATTTCCTGTACCAGATGCCTCTTTACCAGCAAGGGAAATCTGTTCTGAAAGATCAGCCATTGGATAAACTAAATGTCCAGTTTTGACATTATAATTTGGGATAAAAAAGACTTTAAGCCTTCCTCTTACATCTTTATCATTATTAATTACCTCTGCAACACAGTTTATAAGCTTTATGATAAGTTTTGCCATAAAATAACCAGGAGCTGCCTTCCCACCAAATATAAATGTACGAGGAGTAATGTGAACATTTGGACTGGCCTTTATCCTATTATAAAGGGTTATTATGTGGAGAAGATTTAAATGTTGACGTTTATACTCATGTATGCGTTTTACTTGGACATCAAACATTGATTTAGGATCAAGATCTATTCCATATTTTTCTCTTATCCACTGTGAAACATAAGTCTTGTTATCTTCCTGCACCTTTCTCCATGATTCCCTAAAGGCTGCATCCTCACAATATGGCTCAAGCTCCCTAAGCCTTGAAAGATCTGTTATCCACTTATCACCTATTGCCTCACTTATAAGTAATGAAAGTCTTGGATTTGAAACTAACATCCAACGCCTAGGAGTAACTCCATTTGTTATATTTATTATCTTTCCTGGCCACATTTCTTCAAAATCTTTTAAAGTGTGGCTCTTTAAAAGGCTGGTATGAAGAGCTGCAACTCCATTTATTTTATGTCCTCCTACACAGGCAAGATTTGCCATTCGCACATATCGCTCACCAGATTCATCAATCAAAGACATCCTCGCAAGGCGATCTTCATCATTTGGAAATCTTATTTTTACTTCATCTAAGAATCTTCTGTTGATTTCAAAAATTATTTCCAGATGTCTTGGAAGCAAACTAGCAAAGAGACCAAGGGGCCACTTCTCCATAGCCTCTGGTAAAAGGGTATGATTTGTGTAAGAAAGACTTTTAGTTGTAATCTCCCATGCATCATCCCAGCCAATGCCATGTTCATCCATCAATAGCCTCATAAGCTCTGGAACTGCAATTGCTGGATGAGTGTCATTAAGCTGTATTGCAAAGGATTCATGGAAGTTTAAAAGATTATCATGTTTCAAAAGGTGCATTCTAATCATGTCTTGAAGAGATGCTGAGACAAAGAAAAACTGCTGTTCAAGCCTTAAAGTCTTACCTTGAAGCTGCTCATCATTTGGATATAAAACCTTTGATATGGTCTCTGCCTTTATCTTTTCTTCTATTGCACCCCAATAATCTCCAACATTAAAATCTTCAAAATCAAAACCTTCTACTGCCTCTGCACTCCAAAGCCTTAAGATATTAACATT
>CAYMRT010000054.1:0-5120 GCA_964392885.1 uncultured Desulfobacterales bacterium
TAGTAAGTGTAAGTGAAAAGGCATGGCAACTGGCTGAAAATGTTAATGGACCAAGATACTATTTTAATTTCTTAAAAGAAAGAAAGGCCATTTCTAAAGATACCACCGCTTACACCCCTGCTGTATCACTTATAATAGGCCTTGGTGAAGTGCTTAATCAATTTAAAGAAATGGGTTTAGAGGCACTTTTTGCTCATCACAAACGGCTTTCAGAGGCTACAAAAGCAGCAGTAAGTGCCTTGGGCTTAAAACAGTTTCCAAAGGTGCCTTCTGAAGCTATTACAGTAATAGAAGCACCAGGAGGAATAAATGGTCAAGATGTTGTAAAGATCCTTAGAGAAGAATATGGAATAACTATTGCCGGAGGACAAGCCCAACTTAAAGGAAAGATATTTCGTATATCTCACTACGGTTATCTTTGTGAGTGGGATATGATTATTGCCATTGCTGCCATTGAAAGGGCCCTTAATCAATTAGGGCATAAGGTTGAATTAGGAAAAGGAGTGGCAGCAGCGCAAGAATATTTTGCAAGCAACTAAAATTCGAGGAAAAGGGACTTATAGTTATGAAGGTATTAATAACAAATCCAATTGCCCAAGAAGGCGTTCAGATCTTTAAAGATGCAGGACTTGAGGTTGAGGAAAAGCTTGGCCTTTCTCCAGAAGAGCTAAATGAGGCCATAAAGGGAGTTGATGCACTGGTTATAAGAAGTAGCACCAAAGTCACTCCAGAACTATTAGAACATGCTGATAAACTAAAGGTGGTTGGCAGGGCTGGAACTGGTCTGGATAATGTTGACATCCCGGCATGTAACAAAAAAGGGGTTGTAGTAATGAATACCCCTGGTGGGAATACTAACTCAGCAGCAGAGCACACGATTGCAATGATGCTTGCACTATCTCGACATATTCCACAGGCTACGGCCTCAATGAAGGCAGGGAAATGGGAAAAGAAAAAATTTATGGGGCAGGAGGTTGCTGGTAAGACTTTAGGAATTATTGGAAGTGGTAGGATTGGAGGCATAGTAGCCCAGC
Organism: uncultured Desulfobacterales bacterium; assembly: GCA_964392885.1. Taxonomy (GTDB): domain Bacteria; phylum Desulfobacterota; class Dissulfuribacteria; order Dissulfuribacterales; family QOAL01; genus JAADCZ01. The sequence goes on from CAYMRT010000054.1 coordinate 1,035, forward strand.
TTGCTAAGGGATTAAAAATGAAAGTGGTAGCCTATGATCCTTATATGAATCCTGAAATGGCAGATAAGTTGGGAATAGAATTGGTAGAACTTGATGAACTTTTAAAACGGTCAGATTATGTGTCAGTTCATACGCCCCTTACTGATGAAACTAAAGGGATGTTAAATAAAGATCTTTTTGACAAAATGAAAGATGGTGCGATGGTATTAAACTGTGCTAGAGGTGGGATAGTAAATGAAAAGGATCTTTACGATGCGCTTACATCAGGAAAACTTGCCGGTGCTGCCCTTGATGTATTTGAAGTAGAGCCAACTACCCTTGAAAATCCACTTTTGCACTTGGATAATTTTATATGTACACCACACCTCGGTGCATCAACCAGAGAAGCACAAGAAAATGTGGCTGTTGCCGTGGCAAGACAAATTGTTGACTATCTCCTTAAGGGCGAAGTAAGAAATGCTGTTAATGTTCCATCTGTAAGTGGAGAGGTACTAAAAGTACTTGGCCCTGTAATTGATCTTGGAGATAAAATGGGAGCCTTTATCGCACAAGTGATTGATGGAGCTTTAAAATCTGTTGAGATTTCTTACCAGGGAGATCTTGCTGATATTGATACTGCCCCTGTTACTGTAACCATACTCAAAAGCTTATTAGCTCCTGTATTACGAGAAGATGTCAACTTTGTAAATGCACCTATTGTAGCTAAAGAACGTGGCATAAAAGTAGTGGAGTCGAAGAGTGATACTTGTGAAAACTTCAATAATCTTCTTAGAATAAAAGTCACAACTAGTTCAGGACAGGAGGTTATTGAAGGTACTATATTTGGTAAAACTAGCCCACGATTTGTCAGAATAAACGATTTTACTTTAGAGGCGGTTCCAGAAGGACATATGCTACTTATCTACAATGAAGACCGACCAGGTGTAATTGGCAGGATAGGACTTACCCTTGGAGATGCAGGAATAAACATTGCCAGAATGCAAGTAGGACAAGATCCAGGGCATAATAGAAATGTTATTCTTTTAACCACAGATGAAAAGGCATCTGAGGAAGTTCTGGATAAGCTATCTAAACAAGATGGCGTATCTAAAGTAATACCTGTTGAGCTTTAATTTGGACAAACTGTACATTAATAAAAGGCAGGCATAAGCCTGCCTATATATTTTTTTGTTTTTTTAAGTAGTTTTTTCCTTTTCTCTATTATTAATTCTAAAATTTGATGCATCTATTTTATACTTTCTAAGAAGCCTTTGAAGACTCTGCCTTTCAAGACCACATCTTTTAGCTGCAAGGGTTACATTGCCATTTGTTTGTTTCAATATGCTTGTAAGATAATTAGTTGAAAATATATTTAAAATCTCTTCTTTGGCCTTTTTATAAGGAAGGTGAGATACACAGGGCATACTCATTGACCTATGATCTTGATCTGGGTCGTTTTCTGAAGGTATATCTAATGGCCAAATTGTATTACCTTGTGCTAGAAGAACTGCCCTTTTTATAGCATTTTGGAGTTCCCTTACATTACCTTTCCACCTTCTTTGCAGTAAGCATCTAATGCTTTCTGGGGCAAACTCAAGCCCTTCTTTTCCGTATTCTTTGGAATATTTTTTCAAAAAGTGTTGTGCAAGGAGGGGAATATCTTCTGCAATTTCATGAAGAGAGGGCATGGTTATAGAAACTACATTTAACCTATAAAACAGGTCTTCTCTAAAAGTACCTTTTCTTATCTTCTCTTCTAGATCTTGATTAGTGGAAGCTATTACTCTTACATCTACTTTAATAGATTTAGTACTACCAAGTGGACGAATTTCTTTTTCTTGTAATACCCTAAGAAGCTTTGTTTGAATTGAAAGAGGGATATCTGCGATTTCATCTAGCAAGATGGTTGAGCCATTTGCGGCTAAAAATAATCCCTCTTTATCTGTAGTCGCACCTGTAAAAGCACCCTTTACATAGCCAAAAAGCTCACTTTCAAGAATATGTTCAGGAAGAGCAGGACAGTTTACAGTTATCATCTTTTTGTGCCGTCTGCTACTCATCTGATGAAGTGCCCTTGCAGCAAGTTCTTTACCTGTACCACTCTCGCCTCTAATTAATACAGTCACATCAGCGTCGGCAACTCTTGCAATAAGCTCTAAGATTCTTTTTATCTTATGGGATTTGCCAACAAAACCATACTGCTCTCTTGAAATGTTTAACTCTTCAAGAAGGCGTCTATTTTCTCTAAGAAGACTTGTACGTTCAAATCCTTTTTTTACAGCATGAATTACCACATCATTATCAAATGGCTTTTGAAAAAAATCTAATGCTCCTTCTTTAAGAGCTTGCACTGCTCCTTCAACAGTGGCATAACCAGTCATTACTATCACAGAGATGGTAGGATCATACGCTAATATTTTTTTCATTAACGTAAGACCATCAAGGTCTGGCATCTTTATATCTGTAAGAACAACATCTGGGTCAACCTTTTTCACTTTATCAATTGCTTCAAAACCAGAGCTTGCAATATCGATGTTACATTCAAGTTTTGATGCAATAACCTTCTGAAGAAGATTTAACATCTCATGCTTATCATCAACTATTAGCAGGTTATGAGTAGCCATTTATACTTAATACCCCTCAACCCAGTAATTAGGCGACTCTTTTGTAATTATAACATCGTGTACATGACTTTCTCTTAACCCTGCTGGTGTTATTTTTACAAATTTGGCATTTTCTCTTAATTGTTCTATTGTCTTACAGCCCAAATATCCCATACCAGACCTTAATCCGCCCACAAGTTGATAAATAGTTGCTGCAAGGGGGCCTCTATAAGGCACCCTTCCTTCAATACCTTCTGGAACAAGCTTTGAAGCCATTTTTACATCATCTTGAAAATATCTATCCTTACTGCCTTCTTTCATAGCCCCTAAAGAACCCATGCCTCGATAAACTTTATATTGGCGCCCCTTATACAGTTCAAGCTCTCCAGGGCTCTCATCTGTTCCTGCTAGAAGGCTTCCTATCATTACACAGTGGGCTCCTGCACCTATTGCCTTAGTCAGATCACCAGAAAACTTTATCCCTCCATCTGCTATAACAGGCCTACCATACTTATTAGCAACTATTGCACAATTATGAATAGCTGTAAGTTGAGGCATTCCAACCCCGGCAACAATGCGCGTAGTGCAAATAGAGCCAGGTCCAACTCCAACTTTTATTGCATCTGCCCCTGCTTCAAGCAAGGCTTCTGCCCCTTCAGAAGTAGCAACATTTCCTGCTATCACCTGGAGATCTGGAAAATGTTTCTTTAAATCTTTCACTGCAGATATCACGTTTGCACTATGTCCATGAGCCGAATCCACCACAACAACATCAACCCCTGCTTCAACCAATGCCTTAGCGTGTTCTAAACGATTTTCGCCAACGCCAATAGCTGCCCCGACTCTTAGGCGTCCAAGTTCATCTTTACATGCATTTGGATATTTTTTTATCTTTTCAATATCTTTTATGGTAATGAGTCCGGAAAGATTTCCATGTTCATCTACTACTAAGAGTTTCTCTATCCTGTGTTTATGTAAGAGCTTCTTAGATTCTTCAAGGGTAATGCCAACAGGTGCTGTAATGAGATTTTTGGTGGTCATTACATTTCGAACTTCCTGATCGAGATTAGTCTCAAACCTCAGATCTCTGTTTGTTATTATACCAACTAGCTTTTTGCTTTTTCCTTCAACTACAGGCACACCAGATATGCGAAACTCTTTCATAATTTCAAGCACTTGCCACAGCTTTTGATCAGGAGTCACAGTTACAGGATCAATTATCATACCGCTTTCAGATTTTTTAACCTTTTCAATCTCTTTAACTTGGCGCTTTACAGACATGTTTTTATGAATAATGCCAATGCCTCCTTCTCTAGCAAGGCTTATGGCAGTATCTGATTCTGTCACAGTATCCATTGCCGCACTTAAAATGGGAATATTTAGACGTATCTTTTGAGTTAAAGGTGCTGATACGTCCACTTCAGTAGGTAATACCTGTGAAAATGCTGGCACCAGTAACAAATCATCAAACGTATAGGCTTCTGGCACGGGATGGTTCAACATA
>CAYMRT010000055.1:0-17068 GCA_964392885.1 uncultured Desulfobacterales bacterium
CTACTCTAGTAATTAGCTTTATTATATAAGATTTTTATAAGATTTTTAAATTTTATTTAATATTCCATATTCTTTATAAATGTATCCGCTTCTTTTATTGCCCGTTCCATATCTCTAACTAAAACAGATACATCTGTTTGTATCTTTGAAAGCTCCCCCTTTAAAGATAATATTGCCCTTGCATTTAAATTGTGCTTAAGAAAAAGGACCTCATCTCTTAACGGAAGCAAAACAGGTTCTATTTTTGCCTCTGCTCGTTTCATAGCACGAATTAGTTGATTATACCGCCTCCTGGTTTCTCTAAGTCTTTGTTCACTAGCCCGCCTTAACCGCGAGCTGTTATATTGATCAAGCTCTTGTTCCCATTCCTCAAATAGAGCTTCTGCCACATCTTCTACAGCCTCTATTCTATCATGTACCCTCTTAGCTCTGGCCTCTAAATTATCAAGCTCATCTTTAAGCTGGTTATATTTTTCTTCTAAATCACCTCCATCATAATCTACAACACTTGCAAAACGTTCTAGTGCAGAAGCAAATTCCTTTTTAGCTTCAAGCTGACTATCTCGTGCCTCTTTAACCCTATCAACTAAAATATCTCTTTTATGAATACCTATTTTCTCCATTGTTGAGTAATACACCTGACTGCAATTAGCCATTGTTACAAACACATACAAAATTAGAGCATACAAAAACCATTTCTTATAACGAACCATGGTAACTATCGCCCTTTCTATTAACTGTTAAACACTAACTCTCAGTTAAGGTAAAAAAATTATTAAAAAAATAAAAAAGCGGGCTCAGTACCCGCTTTTTATTTTGTTAACCGGCAGATTTTGGTCTAAAACTCTTTGGCACAATCATAATAAAACGCTTTTGGGCTTCATCCATTATCTTTTCTACCTCTTTTGCCTCATCTTCTTGGAAAGTAGCCCTTAGTTCTCTAACATAAAGTCCTAGAAGTTCTTCAATATCTCTAAGCCCTTCTTTTGTAAGTTTTTCTATCTTTACAATGGCTCCTCTGGCAAGCCTTCTTTTAATTGACTCTTCAGTAAAATTAAATTCGGGATAGAGACACTGATAAATAACTCCACCTGTCATTCCTGCACACATCCATGGCCCTGGATCTCCAAGAACTACTGCCCTACCACCTGTCATATATTCAAAGGCAAAACCCTTTAGAAAGGCCCTGTGCGCAATATTACCTTTTGAATCATCTACAGGTTCTGTAATTCTTCTTCCAAATACTACATCTGCCCCAGAAAACCTAATACAAGCCCTAGAATCTGCCATATTTTGAACAAGAAATTTGCCTTTTATGGCACCATAGGCAAAACTCTTTCCGGTTGAACCGTCAACCCTATTACCTAAGTAGTTTATACCTTTAAATATCCCAACAATCCCGCCATAACTCCCCTTTACCGTACCATCTTGAGCACCACCAGTTACACAGGTATCAACTGAGGTTATGTTAAATGCACAAAGCCCATTCCCTGGTACTGAAGATGTAAGTCTTAAATGTACTTTTTTGTCGGTAGAAATACCGTATCTTCTTACAATTTCTCCACTTAAATAAGTAGCAACATTTCTATCCGTACTTTTTACCCCTTGTTCTTTAAAGCGGACAACCTGTTTTCCTTGTTCAAACTGTTCTACTACAAGATCACTAATAAGCTTTGTAAGATAGTTAAGCGGCAAGCGAATACTTCTCTCTTGCTGTAAATTTTCTGGTATTGAAGAAAGATCTGGCTTTTTAAGTATTCCATGAGTATCTAATCGATCATTAAAACGATATTGCTCAAGTAACTCGGTTCTGCCAACAAGGGCTTGTAAGTTCTTTTCACCCATATCAGCAAGAATCATCTTCATTTCGTCACCTAAGGCCCTTAAAAGCCTTGCCAGATTCTCTGCTTCAATATCAACCTTCCTTGGTGAAAAACCTTTTACACCTCTTGCCTCAGCTTGTTCTTTTGTCTGGAGTTGGGTAGAAATACCCCTCGGACATCTATCTAAGTGACATCTATGACAACTTATACATCCAACACCCATCAAAGCCACTGTACCCATGCCAATTCTATTGGCACCAAGTAATATAAGCTTTACTACATCTGCACCGCTTCTAAGACCACCATCTGCCCAAATCTCAACTTTATCTCTTAAATTTGACTCACAAAGTGCCCTATGTGCCTCTGCCACGCCAACCTCAATAGGAACTCCAACATATCTTTTTGCATGTTCCCTTGCAGCTCCAGTTCCTCCTTCGAACCCACTCAAATTAACAATATCTGCACCAGCCTTAGCTATTCCTATGGCAATGGTTCCAACACCGCTTGTAACAGGAATTTTTACAGACACCTTTGCATAAGGATTGGCAGTCTTGAGTTCTGAGATAATTTGTGCAAGATCTTCAATGGAATATATATCGTGCTGATTAGAAGGCGAAATAAGTGTTATCCCAGGCTTGCAGTGCCTAGCCCTTGCCACCTGTTCAGAGACCTTTTGACCTGGCAGGTGTCCACCTTCACCTGGTTTTGCTCCTTGCCCTATTTTAATCTCTAAATAATCAGCAGAGTTTAAAAGCTCCATATAAACACCAAAACGTCCTGAAGCAATCTGCTGCCCTCTGTTTTTCCTATATTTGCCAAGCATATCAGGAATTTCGCCGCCTTCGCCATTCATACAGATAATATTGACCTTTTTTGCAGCTTCAGCATAGCTTCTAAAGGAATTTTCACCTTGAGAGCCAAAACTCATGGCAGCAATAATTATAGGCATGTCATGATCTTTAATAGAAATATCTACCTGATCCATGGTAAGGCGTTTTTCTTCAGGCACATACTTTGGCCTTAAAAGATGACGTGCAGCAATAGGCATATCTTCATCAATTGCAGAAAGGGCCTTTGCCATTTCCAAGTAACCTTTTTTACCTTCAGCAGTCTGTCTAAGAATTCTACCAACCTTGGCATTCCTATTGGGCTCGGAATATACAGGAATCTCTTCCTTTGATTTTGCTCGCTCTATTCTTTTAACAGCAAGATCTTCAAGAAGCTTATATCCAAGACCTACATCTTTTGATTTATAAAAACAGGCAACTTTAAAAATCTCTTCAAATTCCTCAGTTATACCAATTCCGGCAAAAATTCGGCCATATCCACAAAGTTCATGGATTCCCATGGTTGACATAACCTTTTCCATGCCCTTTTGGAACACATCAATAGTATTTGAAATAGTCTTTCCCTCATCTACCTTCTCATTTGCAAAAGTAGTAACAGTTTGCCAGAGCTTATACGGATTTAGGGCATCTGCCCCCATACCAAGGAGAAACATAATGTCATGCAAGTTTCTTATAGCTCCTGAACGGACAATTATGCTACAACGCCTTCTGAGGCCTTTTTCCTCAAGTTTTTGATTTAGATATGCTACAAAAAGGGCAGGATCTATAAAAGAAGTATCCTCTTTAAAGGCAGCACTATCATCAAGCACTAAAATTATGGCACCTTCTTCAACGGCATCTGTAGCTTCTTTACAAAGCTCATCTAACCTATTTTTAAGCCCTTCTTCTGGTTTAAATACGCTATTTAAAAACTTTACTCTTTCTGGACTAAGGTTATCTCCTGAAAAATATGAAAGTATGTCTTCAAGAACAACTGAACCATGCTTTCTAGCAAGCTCATTTACATCATCACGAGAAATAATTTGGGAAAGTCCCTCATAATCAAGAAGCAATGGGCACTTCAATTCAAGCCCTACAGGTGCCTTTTCTTGATCTACTAAAAGGCATGGTTTATCTCCAAGTATTACCCTAGTTGTAAAGTGTTCAGCCTCCCTTTCCCTATCAATTGCTGGATTTGTAACTACTGCTACATTCTCTTTAAAAAATTCAGATACATTTGGAAGGGCCTCAGGCATAAGGCAAGCAAGTGGACCAGTATGCCCCATAGAACCAATGATATCCACACCTTCAATGGCGACCCTTTTTCTTAAGTTCAAGTCATATTTTTGCCATCCATAGGCACCAAGCAAATTTATTGGTATAAAGTTGTCTTCTTTTCTTGGGTCAATATTTGAGTAATCTTTGACTGAAATCTTGCTATTAGCCTTTACAGACTCAGCTCTCATGAGCCCTTTAAGTAGTTCAAGCTTATCTCTTCTTTGAAACATCAACTCCTTAAGCCGCTCTTGAAATTGAGTATGCCTATAAACCTTTGCCTTTTGGCCAAGATTTGCCTCTATTGCAATTTTTTCTCCTGGAGCAAGAGGTATAGGATCTATCATGGTATTTTTTATATCTACAACTCCCTTTTCAGATGAAAGAAAATACTCATAATCGCTTTCACCAAACCACAAAGGACGAAGACCAAGGGCATCAACGCTTCCCATGCATATATTTCCATATCTTGCAACTACTGCGGCAGGTCCTTGGGCAGAACTTGGGAAAAACCACCTATAAAAATCAAAAACCTTTTGAAGATCTTCTTCATAATATTCGACCTCGCTGTGTATAGCAGGGAACACCATTTCAAGTGCCTCAAGTGGGTCAAGTCCATATACATTTATTAAGCCTTCAATAATGCGATTTAAATCTTGTGAGTCACTTCCGCCCGGCACTGGCTCAATACCAAGAATCCTACCTGTACTTCTTAGCCTTTCTATTGTATTAATTTCTCCATTATGACAAAGAACTGAAAACGGTTGAGCACGTTCCATTGTAGGAAGAGTATTTGTTGAATAACGGCTATGTCCAAGAGTTATAACAGAGGTAAGCTCTTTATCCATTAGCTCAGGGAATACCCTTGGCAAAAGATCAGGAGCACCTCTAAGTTTATATACCACTGAATCCATGCTGAGAGAGGCAATATGAATATCTGGTATCTCTTTTTCAATGGCCATCTGAATCATAAAGAGCTTCTTTTGCCCCTCATGTCTAATCTCTTCATCAACCATTCCTGCGACTTGCCAAAAATATGGAGCCTCTGCTAAAGCCCTAGGACCAAGCTCTTCATTTCTGGTGTTAGCCCTTACTTCAAGAAGAATCTTTATTCCTTCTTCTTTAAAAATCTCATTTATTCTTTTGCGAATAGCAGATTCATCCTTTGTAATTGAAAAAGGGAGGAGAAAGTGACCAACAAAAAAATTCTTACTTTCGGAAAGATGCCTACTAAAACCCGCTTTTTCTAAACGCCTTGCCCAAATTTTTCTAGGAATATCACACAAAATACCACAACCATCCCCTTCTCCATCAATGTCACCTGACCGATGCCCCATCTTTTGAAGGGCCTCTATAGTTTTCACTATGTTTGCATGAGTACTTTTTCCTCTTTTATCCACAAAAGCAATAATGGCACACGCATCTTTTTCACGTCTGTTAGTATAGGTTTCCATGGGAAAAAGATCTCCTTATTTTAGTTTATATGAATTGAATGTTTGTTCATTTTAAACAGCCTCGAAGCATATACTTTTAAGACCAATATGCCAAGAGGCAAAAACACAAAAGCCAATCAATCATGCCCTAGATAGGCTGCTATTACATCCTGATTTTTCTGGATCTCTTCTGGTACTCCCTCTGCTAAGATCTGGCCATAATTTAACACAAGCACCCTATCTGAAATATCCATAACAAGACTCATATTATGCTCAACAAGAAGAACAGTTATGCCTGAATCTCTTATTTGCCTTATAAGATCACAAAGCTCCATTGTTTCTGTATCATTCAAACCAGCAGCAGGTTCATCCATAAGGAGCAGTTTTGGTTTCATAGCCAAGGCTCGAGCTATTTCTAATTTTTTAAGGATACCATAAGGTAAAGAGCTTGCTTCAGTATAGGCAATATGAGCAAGCCCACAAAAATCAAGGGCCTCTAAAGCCATCGCCTTTACTCTTTTTTCCTCTTTTATTACAAAAGGAAGCCTCAAGGCAGAAGCTAACAAACCTGCACTAGACCTTAAATGGCAACCTACCATTACATTTTCAACTGCATTCATATTTAAAAATACCTGTAAATTTTGAAAAGTACGGGTAATTCCTAGTGCAGCTATTTTAAAAGGTGACAGCCTAGTAATCTCTTTACCTAAAAAAAATATTGAACCTTTTGTCGGTTTATAAATGTTTGTTAGTAAATTAAAAAGCGTAGTTTTACCAGCACCATTTGGCCCTATTATTGAGAAGATAATATTTTCAGGTACTGAAAAATTAAGATCTACTATGGCCTTAAGACCTCCAAAATTTTTTTCTAGGCCTTTTATTTCAAGAAGAGGCACCTTTTACAACCTCCTTCTGCCCCTTTGCACCAAAATGAGAAATCTTTTTGGTTAGAGTAACAAAGAGCCCTTCTGGCAAAAAAATCATAATTATCATCAAGATCGCACCAAAAATAAGAACTTCAAAATCTTCAAAAACTACTAAAAATTCAGGCAATATAGAAAGAACAAATGCACCCAACACTGCTCCAAAAGTGGAACCAAGACCGCCTAAAACAACCATTGTTACAAGCTCTATAGAAAAAAAGAAACTAAAAGACTCAGGACTTACAAAATCTTGTTGATGTGCAAAAAAGCTTCCAGTAATAGATGCAATAATAGCTGAAAACACAAAAATTTGAGATTTTACCTTAGCTGTATCTATACCCATCATTTGTGCTGCTATTTCACTTCCATGAACCGCTGCTAAAGCACGTCCAGCCCTAGACTCAGTAATATTAAGAGAAAAAAGCACAGTAAGTAACATTAAACAAGATAATACCCAATACCACTTAAGGTCTGTATCAATAGCATATGAAAATATCTTTAAGGCTGGGAGGCCAGTAATTCCATCTGGACCACCTGTTATTTCATCAGCTTGAACAAAAAATATATGGACAATAATGCCAAGGCCAAGGGTAGCCATAGCTAAATAATGCCCTTTAAGCTTTAGGATTGGCCTAGAAAGGACATACGATAAAAAAAACACAAAAATAGCACCTACTAACATGGCAAGCCAAGGATTAATATTATATCTAATTGTAAGAATCGCTGAAGCATAAGCACCCAGACCAAAAAATGCGGCATGACCTAAAGAAATTTGGCCAGCAAGTCCCATTAACAGATTAAGACTTACTGCTAAAGTAATATTTACAAGGATTGTGAGGCCAACAACTGTGACATAATAGTTATCAGGGAAAAAAATAGGCAATGTCCAAGTGACAAGGGCCAGTAAAAAGAAACCTGTGAGTCTTCTCATACCCTTTCTACCTCACCCTTGCCAAGAATTCCACTAGGCTTAATAAAAAGCACGAGAAGAATGACAAAAAAAGCAATGGCATCTTTATATCCAGATGAGATAAAGCCTGCACCAATTGTTTCAACAAGCCCTAGCACTAGCCCACCTAATACAGCTCCCATTGAATTTCCCATGCCTCCTAAAATAGCAGCACAAAACCCTTTCAAACCTAACATTACTCCTGCACCATATTGCATAAAAGTTATAGGAGTAACCAATATTCCAGCAGCAGCTCCAAGTGCAGCAGAAAGTCCGTAAGATATAAGAAGCATTGCCTTTACATTTATCCCCACAAGATATGCTGCCTTTTTGTTAAAAGAGCAGGCAAGAATAGCCTTTCCTAAGCTTGTACTTTCAAAGAAATACTTTACTGAAAATACAGCTAAAGCTGTACCTAACATAACCCATAAATTTTGGGGCAACATTGTTGCCTTACCTATGTGAATTGGCTCATTTGAAGAAAAAGGAGGAAGGCCATAAATATCTTTTCCCCATATAAGTAAGGCAGCACCTCTTAAAAAGATTGAGGCACCGATAGTTATAATGATAGTGCTTACAACAGTTGCATTTTTTGCTGGCTCAATGGCAAACTTTTCTAGGCATAGTCCAACAATAGATGCGATAACAATTGCAAGAAATGCTGCCACAGGGTACGGCAGCCCTGTTTTTAAAAGAAAAATGGCGCTCATTGCGCCAATCATTACAAATTCACCCTGAGCAAAATTTACAACATCGGAAGCATTATAGATAATTGAGAAGCCAAGTGCCACTAAGGCATAAATTGAACCTACTGTCAAACCACTTATAAGAAACTGAAGAAGCTGATCCATACTTAAATGCAAAAATTACCCCCGCTCAGTAGTCTGAAACGGGGGCAAAAAATTTTATTTTGTCTTTCTCTTAATAAAGAAGTTTCCAGTTACCATTTTGAATTTCTATCATTTTAAATGCGTCGAGTCCCAAACCAAGGTGGTCATTTGGACTCATATTAAACACACCACCTGTCCCAATAAAGCCCTTGGTTTTTTCAATTTCATCTCTAATTTTGGCACTATCAGTGGACTTAGCCCTTTTTACAGCCTCAACTGTTATAAAAAGTGCGTCATATGCATGACCACCAAAGGTAGAAACAGGACCAAATTTTGATTCAAATTTATTCTTATAATCTAAAAGAACCTTTTTCTGTGGATCGTTTTCAGGAAGCTGATCTGCAACGATTAGCGCAGCAGCAGGTAACCTTACACCATTAGCAGCCTCTCCTGCAAGCTCTATAAACTTCTTGGAGGCAACTCCATGAGATTCATAAATTGGAAGCTTAATACCAAGTTGCCTTACATTTTTTACGACAATGGCTGGTGCCTTTCCAAAACCAAAATTTAAAATGGCCTGGGCATCTGTTGCCCTTATTTTTGTAAGCTGGGTGGTCATATCTGTATCAGCGTTATCATATTTTTCATCAGCTACAATGGTAATACCATATTTAGGTGCAAGGGCTAAGCACTGTGCACGACCGGATTTATCAAAACCACCATTCCCAGTAATTAGAGCAACTTTTGTAATCCCGCGTTTTTTCATGTCTTCAAATATCTTTTGAGCTGCCATTTTATCTGTATGAGGAGTCTTAAATACCCAGTGCTTAACAGGCTCAACAATCTTTATTGAACCAGCAAGAGAAATAAAAGGCACTTTAGCCTTTTCTACAATATCTATAACTGCAAGACTATTTCCAGAGGTAGTACCACCAATTATTACATCTACTTTATCCTTTTTTATAAGACGATTAACAAATTTTTTGGCCTCTTGAGCCTTTGCTTTAGTGTCATAATGATAAAACTCTATCTTTATGCCATTGATGCCACCTTTAGCATTTATCTCATCAATATACATTTGGAGGGTTTTAAGCTCTGGATCTCCTAAAAATGAAGCTGGACCTGTGACAGCCAAAAAGGAACCAATCTTTAATTTATCTTTGGCAAATGAAACCCCTAAGCACAACGATAAAAAAAGAAGTGTTATTAAAGTAGTTGAAAAGACATTTTTAAATTTCATTTGGCTCTCCTCCCTTTAAAGAAATTTTATAAAGTTGACTATTACACAAAAAGACAGCTTTTATCAATGGGAAAACATACTAAGTAAGCAAGAATTATTTTAGAAGCGAAAAATGAACTTTAGAAAACAAGTTTTAGTAGAAAAGTTATAATTGATATGGAATAATTTAAAAAAAAATATTGGCTTAGGAAATTTTCATGCTCCATGTTAAAAATCTAAATGCCTATTATGGGCCCATTCAGGTTTTAAAAAACTGTTCAATTCATGTTGATCAAGGAGAAATCGTCTCTATTATAGGTGCCAATGGCGCAGGCAAGACAACCCTTTTATTATCAATCTCTGGACTAATAGACTCTATTAAAGGTGAAATTACTTTTTTTGAAAGATCAATATTAGGCCTCCCTCCCAATAAAATAGTTCAAACTGGTATTGCCCACTGTCCTGAAGGAAGACAACTTTTTTCGCCATTAACAGTGGAAGAAAATCTGCTTTTAGGCGCATATTCTAGAAAAAACTCTTCTGAAGAAGAAATAAAAAAAGATCTTGAATGGATCTACCATCTCTTTCCTCGCCTTAAGGAAAGAAGCAAGCAAATAGCAGGTACTCTTAGTGGAGGAGAGCAACAAATGTTGGCAATTGGAAGGGCCTTAATGGCAAAGCCTAAACTTCTTCTTTTAGATGAACCCAGCCTTGGACTGGCCCCTAAGCTAGTTGAAACCATATTAAAAACTATTGTAGAGTTAAACAAAAATGGTATGACCATACTGTTAGTAGAGCAAAATGCACAAAAGGCACTTGAAATTGCTCATAGAGCTTATGTATTAGAAACTGGTAGGATTACCTTACAAGGAAAGGCAAGTGACCTAGCAGAAGACAGTGAAATCAAAAGGGCATATTTAGGTAAAGATTATAAAGAGCTATCAGAAAGGTAAATTATATGGAAAAAGTAGAGTACTTATCATCAACTGCATGGAGTCAATGGCATACTGAGCTTTTGCAAAGCTGTGTCAATAGAGCATATAAAAGAGTACCATTTTATAGAAAAAAAATGGATGAGCTTGGAATAAGTCCTGACGATATATGCTCTGTTGAAGACATCACAAAGCTTCCTTTTACAACTAGAGACGATCTGGCTAAAAATTATCCATATGGTCTATTTTCCGTACCTTTAAGGGATATAATAAGAATTCATACTATAAGAAGCGGACCTGCAAATCCAATTGCATTAGGATATACAAAACAAGATTTAAAAAGAAGAATAGAACTTACAGCAAGATTTTTTCAAAATGCAGGAGTAAAAACTGAAGATATTGTGCAAATATGTCTTGATCCAGGCATGTCACTTCATGGTCAAGAATTAAAAGAAGGGGCAGAGCATTTAGGTGCACTTGTTATTCCTCCAGACCCTATCTCTGCCTTTTCAAGAATTCGTGTAATGATTGATTTTAAAACTACAGTGCTTGTCACTACTCCCTCTTATGGAATGCATCTTTTAGAAATCTTTAAGGAAAAAAATATGCCACTTGCGGCTTTAAACTTAAAGCTTATGATCCTCTTAGGAGAACCATTGCAAGAAAACGTAAGACGACATTTTGAAAAAGAGCTTGATATTGAAACTAGAGTAACCTATGGCATTTTTGAGGCCTCCGGCCCTACTATGGCATACGAATGCGATGAAAAATCTGGGCTCCACTTAGCATTAGACCATATTATTCCAGAAGTTATTGATCCAACTTCAAATCAACCTGTATCCCAGGGACAAGAAGGAGAACTTGTAATAACTACAGTTACAGCTCGTGCAAACCCTTTAATCCGGTTTAGAACAGGCGACTTGACCACAATTGATAAAAATCCTTGCAAATGCGGGAGAACTACATGGAAAATGGCTCATGTGATGAAAAGATGTGACGATCTAATTGCAGTAAGAGGTGTAAAAATCTCTCCTGAACACATCAGAGAATTGTTAAAAGAACTAACCGATGAAACAGTACCAGAATTTTTAATAGTGCTTAGTCAATGGAAGCATCTTACACAAATAGAGATACTTATTGCAATGAATAACAAAATATTTGACGGGAACTTACCTAAACTTCACTATTGGATTAGACAATGTGAAGATAGATTCCAAGAAACATTAGGACTAAGCTGTAGAATTGAGCCAGTAGAAGCTAGAACAATTATGCCATTTATAAGAAAAGGAAAAAGGATAATTAATAAAGAAGAGTTAAACTAACGGTTTGTTAGCTCATATTACTAACTTTATTGGCAACTTTAATAACTGTTCGAGCATAAGGTTTACTATGATTATAATGCATAATAACCTTCATCTTCTTTTTATAATCTAACTTTCCTTGCCAACCATAGTATCTAAGATAATTAGCCATGCTTGCAATGGCATCTGCCGGATCAAACAGATCTACCTTTCCATCTTTATTATAATCCACTCCGAATTTTAAAGCATTAGATGGCATAAACTGGCAAAGTCCTATTGCACCAAAAATTGATCCTTTAATATTAAATATATCTAAATTATTTTTTTGAGCATATATTAATAAACTTTTTAATTCAGAATATGCCCATGTCGATTTTTTTAGCAATTTTTTATTTAACCGTTGTTTTGTTTTATTAGTTATTTTTTTATATTTAATAGGTAAGTATTTCTTTATAGAATCAAAATCTTTTGCAACAGCCATGCTAGCAAGTGTATTAATAGCTAAACTTGACCCCAAATAACGTCCAAGATCAGTCTCTACAAGGAGAATGGCAACTTTAATTTCCTTCGGTATCCCATATTCTTGCTCAATAGAATTAAATAACTTGCTATATGCAGACAGGTAGTTTTTTGCCCGTTTTATCCTTCTATCATCAAGAAAAACATCGTAATTTAATTTTGACTCCTTATGTACCATTTTTCTGGGCATTACCTTTGGGTTAAATCTCACCCGCTTATCTGTGAATATCTTGCAAACCATCCTTTGATCAAAACCGTCTGCAAGCAATTTTTCTGTCAATTCCTTAAATATTTCTGGTACATTTTGACATTGTGCCAATTCTTTGGCGTAACAGGTAAAAAGATTGTTAAGAAAGAGTCCAGAAAACAAAAATATTAGAATATATCTCCAACAAATCATACTAAATTACCCTACAAGCCCCTGAGGTTTACCTTTAACAACTTCTTTTTTTACAGATACAATTCCATTTATAGAAGAGTTGTCCATTATGTGTTGGAAAAATTTAGTCATTTCGATAAACTTCTTTTTATTTTTTATCAAATCTTGTGCCATTTCAAATTTGGCTCTAAAAGGATTAATGAATCTACCATCTTTCTTAACTCTATAATCTAAATGAGGACCTGTAGCATATCCGCTTCTACCTACATAACCAATTATTTGCCGCTGTTTTACTTTAACACCCTTTTTTATTCCTTTCGCAAACCTTGAAAGATGACCATAGTAAGTCTTATAACCTCCACTATGTTTTAAAATTACAATTCTACCATATCCACGTTGCCAACCGGTAAAACTTACAATACCATCGGCAACTGCCATTACTGGAGTACCAATTGGTGCAGCTAAATCAACTCCATAATGTGGCCTAAAAACCTTTAATATAGGATGATATCTCTTAGGATTAAAACCAGAAGTTAAACGATATACCTTTAATGGTGAGCGCAAAAAAGAATCAGATAATAGCTTTCCATCACTGGTAAAATAATTACCTTGAGCCATGTTTTTGCCTTTAAAATAAAAGGCAGAAATACATGGGCCATCTCCAAAGCAATATTGGGCAGCAAGAATCTTTCCTAACCCAACAAATTTATTATTTTTAGTATATTCCTCGTATATAATTTTAAATTTGTCTCCAATTTTAATATCAGTATTAAAATCTATTTTAGTGGAAAATATCTCTGCAAAATCTCTAGCAAGCTTCGCTTTTAATCCATAGCTTAAAAAGGAGTCGATAAGTCCACCAGTAATCTTTCCACTTGCTTTTACTATTCTTTTCTCTAGTTGAACTTCTTCCTTTAAAATTTCATATGTTTCTTTTTTATCATTGCACACATAGACCCTATATATATCAAATTCACTTTTAATCCATCTGAGAAATATAAAATCACCATTTTTGGTAAGGCCTATTTCAAACTTTTCGCCAGGCTTTAATTTTCTTACATTTATCATCTTTTTTAATGCATAAATAATGTTAGAGATAACTGTAGTAGAAAGATTATAGCGTTTTAAACAAGAATATAATGTTTCGCCAGCCTTTAATTTACCCTTTATTATTATATTCTTTTCTTTATTTGAATTTAAACTTGTTGAAGTTACAGAAGTGGATAAATCAACTTGTTTTTCTTTTTTAAGTAAGTTATCTAGGCTTTTGGTTACTTTGATTATAGATATATGATCATTATTTATATTTTTTTCAAAAAATATATTTGAAGAATAATCAGGTATATAAAAACTATTAAAAACAAAAAGCAAGCTGGCAGGATCTTTAGAGTCTTCTAAGGCCATATACTCTCTTAAATTATTGGAATGCTCAGACCAGCTTACAAAAATTATTGCCAGGCATGCAGTAACAATTACTCCAAAAATAAAATCCAAAGAGTTATAAAACTCACTTTTAACTTCTCTCCTCTTCAAAACTCCTCTCCTCCTAAAAAGTTGACCTGTTCTTTCTATTTTAGAAATTTAATCCAAACCCTTCTTTTTCTTGGCCCATCGAATTCACAAAAAAAGAGCCTTTGCCACGTCCCTAGACAAAGCCGTCCATTTTCCACTATTACTGTCACCGATTCTCCAATTAATGAAGCCTTTATATGCGCAGGGGAGTTACCTTCTAAATGCTTATAATGATATTGCCATGGAACTATCTCTTCATTCAAAACAGACAAAATATCACTTTTAACAGCAGGATCTGCGCCTTCATTTATAGTTATTGCGCCAGTTGTATGAGGACAATAGATAACTGCTATTCCAGAGGTAATACCTTTCTTATCAATTACTTCTTGAATTAAAGAAGTTATATCTAAAAATTCTGTTTGAGAACTAGTTTTTAAGGCTATCTCTACTCTATCCATCTCCCCTCCAAATCAAGTTTTAATGTTATTAGATAAAAGTTCGATAACATATTTGATTCTTGATTATAAAAGGAAATTTAGATTTTACATTAAAACCACAAAATTTTGAATATGAAATAACTATTAATCAAGTTATTGTATTTTTTGAATCATTAAAATACAAGATCGATTTCAAAAAAATTTACAACTTAAAAAGAAATTGTGGAAAATTTGTTAAAAAGTTTAAAAATTTTTTGAAATTACTTGAAAAATTTTTTTAACAGCGTTAGTTATATTTCTAATATATTAAATAAAAAGTTTTAATAAGAAAATTAATTTTGATTATGACCAAGACTTGTCCAAGCACCTCTTCAAGGAGCTTTTTGCCTTCACTTCCAACTGTTGTTTACAGTTTGCTTGAAGCCACTGAAGACGAAAATAAAACCTTAAGAGAGCTTGGACGAATCGCCAGCAAAGATCCTAATCTATCCACACAGATCCTAAAAATTGCTAATTCTCCCTTGATCAATCCAGGGAAACCAATTAAGTCTTTATCTCAAGCTGCGTTAAATTTAGGTACTGCAACCTTAAGAAATCTGGCAATTACAGTTGCTATATGTCAGAATTTTGCAGATCTAGACTTTCCTTCAAATTTCTCTTTAGAAACATTCTGGAACCATAGTCTTTGTTGTGGATTAATTAGCAAAAAGCTAGCTCAAATTTTAGAACCCACCATTTCTGAAGATGAGTCATTTTTAGCAGGCCTTTTACACGATATAGGGCAATTATCACTTATTGTAGAAAGACCAACGGATTTTGACAAAATTGTCCAGAACCCAAGAAATGGTCAAACCATTTTAGAATCTGAGAAAGCGATATGGAAAAGAGATCATACAGAGGAAGGATATAAGCTTTTAAAGAGTTGGAATATTCCTTATAACATTTGTTGTGCCTGTCTGTATCATCACCAACCTCAAAAAGAGTTAAGTTCATCAATTATAATAGTAAAAATTGTATTTTTAGCAGATATCATTACCCATTACTTTCATGGAGAATCAAGTTTAACAGAACAAGAACTAAATAATTATTTTAAAGATCTTGGCTTTGATCCAGACGCTATAAATGTTAATGAGTTGCTAGAAGAAGTTAGAATCCAAATAAATGACGTAGCTAAAGATCTTGGTTTAAAAATTGTATTTGAAAAAGATAAAACAGCTTTTCCCAAAATAAAACAACCTAAAAACATTGAAAAAAACTTAAAGGAAAAAGCCCTTGATCTAGCTTCATTAATTGGAGCATTAGAAACAATATCTTATGTAAAGAATAGAGAAGAATTTTATAATGCTATATTCAAAGCTATTAGTCAATTCGTAAATATTAAGAGCGCACTGTTTTTAATTTTTCGTAAAAACTATCTTAAAGGAACAGTGGCTAAAGCATCTAAAGATGATTCTATTGCGAATCAACTTTGTATATTTGATCTAAAAAATACTGTTTGGGAAGCTTCATTAAATAATAATAGTTTAATATATACAAAATCATTTTTCCTAAGTACTCCTCCTAAGGTTATAGATCTTCAAATTAAAGACTACTTATCTGGAGACTATTTGTTATTACCACTCATTGCAGGCCAAGAAAAAATAGGGATATTGGCCATTGGTCTAGATGAAGACGAATATGCTAGAATTCAAAACGGCATAAATCTTCTTAAACTTTTTGCTAAACAAATTGCTCACATCCATAAAGGTATTTCTTATAAACAACTATGGGAAAAAGAACATATAATTAATGATATTATTGTAAAAAAGAGTCCTGTAGCAATTGCTATTACAAATACAGAGGGAACAATTTTATTCGTAAATCCGGAATGTAAAAAGCTTATCAAAGAAAATCCGGAACTTTTTTCAGAAAAATATCTTTTATCTTTTTTAAAAACTCCACAATCCTATAAGTTGATACACTCTCTTGATGAAGGGAAAATAATAAACCTTGGGAGGATGCAAATCTCACTCTCTGGAGAAGAACAAATATGGATTGAAACTAGAGTTACAAGTGTAACTCTTTTTGATAAAAAAAGATTTCTTTTTTTAATTAGAAACGTAACAGACAGTGTCCTTCTTGAAATAGAAAAAGAGCAAAAAGCGCTTTGGTTAGAGACAGAACTGGAAAAAAGAACTTTAGAGCTTAAAAAAGCTCAAGAAAAACTCCTACAAGTAGAACGATTAGGTGCTGCTAGTGAAGTTGCCAGGAAAGTTGTTCATGAAGTCAATAATCCTCTTAATATTATAAAAAATCTTCTTCGCATTATAAAAATTCAGAAAGAAACAGGCAAAATAGAAGATAAAACTATTGATACTATTAATGCAGAAATAGATAGAGTAGCTAGAATCATAAAACAACTTAGTGACTTTTCAAAAAAGACTAACATCAAACCTACTTCTAATAAAAAGACTAATCCTTTAGAGGTTCTTGAAGAAATAGAAATACTTTTTAAGGAACCGCTTAAAGAAAACAATATAGATTTATCCATTAGCACTGAAAAAGACATACCTTTTATAACAATATCAAAAGATGAACTTAAACAAATATTAATTAACTTAATTAAAAATGCTCAAGAAGCTATTAAAGAAAATGGTAAAATAGACATAAATATCGTCAAAGAAGATGACAATAAAATTATAATTGAAGTATCTGATACAGGTCCTGGCA
>CAYMRT010000056.1:0-14171 GCA_964392885.1 uncultured Desulfobacterales bacterium
TCTTTTCCCTCAGGAGAGGAATCTAAAAATATTGATACCGTAATTTATTTGGCTCAACAGATGGTTAGAAAAGGTGCAGATAGATCAAGTCTTATCTTAGCTCTTGGAGGTGGTGTTGTAGGAGATATTGCAGGCTTTTTAGCATCTATTTACATGAGAGGTATTTCTTTTGTGCAACTTCCAACAACACTTCTTGCACAGGTAGATAGCTCTGTCGGTGGTAAGACAGGGGTTGATCTACCTGAAGGGAAAAATTTGATAGGAACCTTTGCTCAACCGATCGGCGTTATGGCTGACATTGGTGTTTTAACTACTCTTCCTGCTTCTGAAATAAGAAATGGCATATCGGAAATTGTAAAGTATGGGATGATAAAGGATGAGAAGCTTTTTGAAAAACTCGAGGAATCATGGTGGGATGTAGTTAATCTTGAACCACAACTTACTAGTTATTTGGTAAGACGTTCTTGTGAGATAAAGGCAGAGGTGGTTTCAAACGATGAGAAGGAAGGAGGCTACAGAAGGATACTCAATTTTGGACATACTATCGGACATGCTGTTGAGGCTGCCTCAAATTATACTATTCCACATGGTGAGGCAGTGGCTATGGGAATGGTAGCTGTTTCTAAGATTTCATCAAAAAGAGGGCTTTTAAAGACGAAAGATTTAGAAAGACTTACTAGTCTCTTACAACGATTTGACCTTCCAACAGAAATACCAAACGAAATTTCTCACAATAAGATTTTAGAAAATATTAAGAGAGATAAAAAGATCAAGGCAGGAAGGGTTAATTTTGTCTTGGCAAAAGGTATTGGCGACACTGTAATAACAGATGATGTATCAGATGAAGAAATCTTAGCGGCGATTAAATGATATATTTTGTCCTGAAGGCCCTCTTAAAATTTTAGCCATAGTCCTTGTGATGGCAACTATACCTTGTCCTACTGAAGGAGCAGGGACAAAGTCATCTTTACCTAAAAAACGATGTTGGGTTATTCTCGGAATTAGTTGTGTTTCGCCATAGATTTGCCAAACAGAAAACCCGGCTTTAGTACTTTTTAGATACAGATTTATGCCTACCCATCCAGGTGAATCACCAGCAGGTTCAAGTATTCCAGGCAAGATGATTTCCAAAAGATAGTCAAAGCCTTGATCTCGTGCCATCTGAAGTAGATCGTTTTTGTCAATATTGTTATTTGGAGCAAGAGCGAGTGTGTGAAACACACTTTCTTGTAATAAAATAGATCGGATTAGAGATGTTACAGAAGGTCCCCATACCTCTTCCTGATTGCCTGCCATAAAAACAGGTATCATAAGAACCTTCTTGTTGCGTAAATTGATTGGTGACCGTGGCATAATAAAGACATTTATCTTTGGCTGGGGCTTTAGTATGGTATTAGGCCTATCTTCTATTGAAAAATAAGAACTTGAGCTACAGGAGCAGATGGCTAAACACAAAGCTAAAATTAAGATGTAATTAAAAGGGCGTTGAGTCATAAGTAGTTGGTATTGGCTCTTCCTGGCTGCTAGATTGTCCAAGAAGGCTGTCAATAGTTTTAGTTCTTGCAATTTCAGATGTGGCAACTGATAGAATATTGCTACTATATAAATCAATCATCTTAAAATTAACAATAACTGAATATGCGCCAATACTGTATGTTCCAACTATAACTGCTCTGGCATTTATATCTCTTGCCAATTGTTTTACATCTCTACTTAGCATTAATTCACCTGTTTGAGGCACAACAAATATCGCCTTTGCTGAGCGAACTTCTTTTACTTTTCCTCCCTGCCTAAATATCTCTGAACCAAGTGCTTCTGATAAGACTCTACCGAAACGGGACGATTGTTTTAGATCGTCGATATTAGCCAGACTTGTTATTAGGCAAGGCCAGTCTCCAATTTCACCTTCCCTCAAATTTGTTCTTAATTGTATGGCCAAATCTTGTGCTAAAGTAAATATTGTTGGTGAATTATAACGTATCGGAAATGGTTCTGTAGATCTTCCGAAATAATTATGATTGTGCCCCTGAGTTATATTTTTGTCAGGGGCACAACCAGGGAAGGAGAAGGAGAGGAGGAGGAATGAGAGTAATATTTTTGACACTTGGCTTTTGTTTTTCATAATTAAATGTCATGATCCTGACATAATTTTTACTTCAGTTAAAGAGCCTAGTTCTTTTACTGGCACTCTAACTGCAGGAACACTTTCTGGAGAAGCTGTAGGCCAAAGCATTTTTTCTAGAAATGGGTCTCTCCTTAATATTTTTAGACCAGAAGAAGCCACGAGATTATTTTCATTTGAGATAACCCTTGCATTAATTAATATATATCTTCCTCTAGTTACATAAGTTCCTGCAAGCACATATCTTGCAGAAGACTGCCTTGCTATCTCTTGAATTTCTCTAGAAAGTCCGTATTCGCCAAATCTGGGTTTGATCATAAGTGCCTCTGTCTTTCTAATTTCAACTACATTAAAACCTGCCCTTTGAAGTTCTCCCATAAGCTGTTCTGCAATATATCTGCCAAAAGGTGAAGTTCTATAAAGATTGTTTAAATCTACAAAGGTGGTTACCACAATTGGACCATCTGGACCAGTTTCACCTCTAAAGTTTTTTAGAAGCTGCATAGCCATTTCATGGATTTGAGTATTAAAAAAAGATGCCTCGTCAAGATGCTCAACTTCAAATGAAGGGACTGAGGGTTGAGGCCTAGAATAGGCTTGTGTAATTATTCCCCGTGGTTGTTGATAAGATGGTGTAGGAGCCATTTGCTGAGCATTATATTGAGGTTGTGTTTGCATATTGTTAGCAAAAGTTCGTGGCATTTCTCGATCTTGTTGAGTTTGAGTAGATTGTTGAGTTGCTTGGGGCGAAATTTGGTTGGGCACTTGGCTACTGTTTGTCAAATTAATGACAACAGGCGGCTGAGTAGGTGGTGGTTCTTTTGAACATGCGCCAAGACCTATTGTAAGGGTTATAGCAATAAAGGTTTTAATTATAACACTATTACTTAATGTTAATCTGCTCATGACCTTCCTCCTTTATTTTCATATTCTAAGATTATTATTTTTTATTTTTAATTCCTGATTCAAATGGCTTTATTTTAATAAATGCCTTTGATGTCCTACATCCAAAGCCTATTGGCTGTAGAAGAGTAGTTATAAAATTATTTGGAGTAAATTCCAGGGTTGCACTTGATATTAATTCATTTTGTGGCACTGATATTAGATGAAGGCTTACTAATATCTTCCCGCCATGAAAAAGATATGTGCCAGCGAGAACGGCGGAACAGTGTATTTTAGTTGCAAGATCGCTTACTTCATCAGATAGAATAAATTGTCCGGTATTTTTTTGAATTTTAAGAGTATGCCCCCGTCTTACTTCTACTACTCTCCATCCTCTTTTTTGTAGGAGACCTCTCAACTTTTCTGGTATAAGTTGACCAAACTTAGAAGTGCAGTGAAGTTGACTTAAATCTACTAAGTTAACAACAAGTATTTTTTGACGCACTATTTCAGAGGCTGAAGAATTTTTTACAAGATCATTAGCCAACTTTTTACAGAATGTATCTAACTGGCTTGAATCTATAGAGCCTATTACATTTTCAGCCAACAAAAAAGACAAGGTTACAGCTACTAACAGAGAAATAGTCTTAGCGGTTTTCAAATGGAATGCTGCTGTAGATGTGTACATTTGCCTTATCCTTAAGATTTGGATCTTTTTTAGGGATTATCACTTGATAAGTTACATAATTTGGAGCTTGATTAGTTGGAGAATACGGTGGAGTGATATAATATAGAGTTTGTCCATAGCCTCGGGTTGGTGTATAAAAGTATGGAAAGTGAATATTTATATTTTCGCTATCACATGTTGGTTCACATGGGCTTGGACCTGACATAGAGTTTAAGATGGCCTTTGGTATTGCAAAAACAGCCCTTGCAAATCTATGCATTACCCCTTCTTTTGCAATGGCCTTAGTATAAAAGCCAATAACTATAAGTAGCGCTAAAATTGTGGTAAAAGTTTTCCTTCGTATTTTAAACATGATTAGACCTCCTTTCTATGCTTCCTACTTAGCAATATGATTGCCAATGCGTTTTTTAATGGTTTTTGAAGAAATTTATAGATGATTAGTATAGAATCGGTAAAAATTGGTTTTTTAAAAAGAAGATTAAGGAAATATTTGCTCTGTGAAGCTGAAAGAAATTCCTGTTAAATTGAAATCTTGTGGAGATAGTGTTGCCAAACTTTTAATGCCCTTTGAGCATAAGCCTGACCACGCTTTTTTTTGGGAAGCTTTTTTGCAAGACGAGGAAAAAGACCAAAGTTTATATTCATTGGTTGAAATGTTTCAGGCCTTGCTTCAGTTAAATGGGCAATGAGGCTTCCATGTGCTGATTCTCTCGGAGGCAAGATAATCTTTTTGCCTTTTAGCTTAAATGCAGCATTTATTCCTGCAATTAGACCCATTGCAGTTGATTCAACATATCCTTCAACTCCACTTATTTGTCCAGCAAGATAACAATTTGATAAGGCCTTAAGGCTAAGGTCTTGGTTTAATACTTTAGGAGCACATACAAAGGTATTTCTGTGAATGCTACCCAAACGTACAAACTCGGCATTTTCAAGGCCTGGAATCATTCGAAATATCCTTTTTTGTTCATTCCATTTAAGTTTTGTCTGGAAGCCAACCATGTTATACATGGTCTCTTCCTTGTTTTCTGCCCTTAGTTGAACTACTGCATAGGGTTGCTTGCCTGTTTTGGGGCAAATAAGGCCTACAGGCTTCATAGGGCCATATCGTAATGTATCAATTCCTCGCTCTGCCATTATTTCTATTGGAAGGCATCCTTCAAAATATTTTGGATCTTCAAACTCTTTTAGAGGCATCTTTTCTGCCTTTAAAAGCTCAGCCACAAAGTTTGTATATTCTTCTTTAGTCATTGGGCAGTTTATATAGTCACCTTGACCAACAGGTCCATATCGTGACTGCCTAAATGCGATTTCCATGTTTATGGATTCAGCAAGTACAATAGGTGCAATAGCGTCATAAAAGAAAAGGAAATCTTCTCCAATAATCTGCTTTAGTGAGATAATTATATTTTTAGAGCTTAAAGGGCCTGTTGCTAAAATAACAATAGAGTTTTGAGGAACTTGGGTCTGTTCTTGTCTTATAACTTCGATAAGAGGATGAGATTCTATCTTTTTTGTGACATATTTTGAAAAAAGGGCTCTATCAACAGCATGTGCCTTTCCTGCTGGCACCCTTGTTTTATCTGCAGCTTCCATAATTAAAGAGCCTGCTAATCTAAGCTCTTCTTTTAAAAGACCGACGGCAGATTCTATAGCTTCGGCTCTAAGACTATTGCTACATACAAGCTCGGCTAGATCGTTGCTTTTGTGGGCAGGTGAAAATTTAAGAGGCTTCATTTCATAAAGTTGTACTTTAATGCCCCTTTTTGCTATTTGCCAAGCAGCTTCACTGCCAGCAAGCCCAGCCCCTATTACAATAATTGTTTCTTTATTATTTTTCTGCCCCATCTTTTTGTTTCATTAACCAATATACTAGTCCTAACGATAAGAGAACGGCTGAAAGTGAAAATATAGTCATAGGCGAGGTTGTTTTTGTGTCAAGTATTATCATCTTTCTACTAATTGCAAGGATTGCAATTAAGAGAACCGTTTTAACTTGGACAATACTTTGATTTTTTTCAATTACTTTTACTATAGAATGTTTAAATTCAAGAGAGATAAGAAGAACCATAATCATGCCAAAGATCGCTTTAAAAGCCTTGTGATCAAGTGGATCTACTCCATGTTTAACAAGAAAGTAGAAGATATGATAGCCTAGTTTATAGAGTGCACATACAATTACAAGTGCTACCATAAAAGAGAGGATTATACAGACTATTTTTTCAAATTTTTCATAAAGCCCTAAGACCTTCCATTCTTCAGAAAAGTTCATGAAATACCTCCATTTTATGTGTGATCTTGATGAAGCTTTTCTTTTTGTTCTACCTGGCTAATAATGAGTTCTGCATTATTTTTGGTAAGGCCAAGTATTCGTCTATCTCTTTCTAATTGGCCTCTGTCCTCCTTTGTAAGAGTCCCGTCATCATGGATTAATTGTTCCACCTCCATTTTAAACCTCTCTCTTCTGAGTCGCAGTTGCTCTGTAAAGCCAGATGCAATAATACCAGCAGGCAAGGATACTAGGCCAACTCCAGCTACAGTTATAAAGGTAGCAAAAATTTTCCCTTGGACTGTTATTGGAGTTACATCGCCATATCCAACAGTAGTAAGAGTGACAATCGCCCACCACATTGCCTTTGGAACAGAGCCAAAGGCATTAGGTTGTACATCGTGTTCAAAAATATATATGCCGACAGATGCAAAGATTAGAATGATAAACATGAGCAGTACAGAAACTAAAAGTGATTCTGCTTCATCTCTTAAGACATCTGCAAGGAGGTCAAAGGCAAGAGAATAACGGGTAAGCTTAACCAAGCGTAAAAGTTGAATTAACATAAGTTGAGGACTTTCTTTAACCCCTATCATTATGAGAACCATAGGGAGAAAAGATAAGAGATCAACTAAGCCCATTATTGAAAAGGCATATCTTATGCGATTTGAGTGGATATAAAGCCTATAAATATACTCAATAAAAAATACAAGGCTTGCTATAAGTTCAATGAACCAAAATTCTTGATTAAATCTATTAGCAATCTCAGGCTCTGTCGTAAGAACTAAAGATATGGAACTTAAAAAGATGATTAAGACTATAATGGCATTAAAGAGATTTTTGTTTACCTCTTGTTTTTTAAGTCTATTTTTAAATGTAAAGGACTCTAATTTATTAAAACTCATTAAGTCTCCTCTGTATAAATTAAAACAGCTTTTATGTCTTGTTCTTCTTCTAAATTCCCTCCAACTGATGAGGCAAGAACACCAAAGGTTGCCATAAGCTTTGAAAAGTGAAATATAGGAATAGATCCTCCAGACAGACCTGTCCATCCTGCAATTACTTGTTTAGGTAAAAGATGTATAATTACAAAAGATATTCCTAAAAGATTTATCCAAAAGGAGGCCATTCCAATAAAGAGTGTTCCAAAAAGTATGATTCTACATCTTACCGCCTGCTCCATCATTTTATCAGACTTTCCGATTCCTTGTAGATTTTGACCAAAATATAACGATAAGGTCGCCAGTAAGATCACGCCAAACAGTATTGCATCAAGCCAACTTGATTGTATTGCTGCCCCCATTTCCCAAGCCTCTGCGCTTAAAAACAGAAAGATTATAGAAACGGCAGTTGCTGCTGTAAAACGCCCAAGATTTAACACCATTCTCCAAGATCTAAAAAATACTATATCTTTAATTATAGTTTTCCAGTTGGTTAAAAACACTTGAATAAAAAATATAAGTCTGTTTTTAGTCGTAGATGTTTCCTCCACTCTAGGATCTGCCACATCTTTTAAGAAGTAAAAAATGCTTTTCTTCTCTTCATCATTCCAGTCAAGTGCCTTTTCGAGTTTCCAAGATTTTCTTGGTTTCATCACCGACTTATCATTATGGTCCAGTCCCCACAGATGTCCTAAAATGTGTTTTACCAGTGATATTACACTTTCTTTTTGTATATTTTCATCAGACAATTCAGTTATCTTAGAGGTGGTAATTACTGCTGATTCAAGCATGGCTGAAGGTACGGCGTTAATTCCTTGTTCAAATCTTGCCTTAAGAGGATGTCCAGTTAGAATAATTGTAAAGTCATAATTGTTTTCTATTTTAATTTCTGCTCCAAACTCAAGTAAGTTTAAAGGGTCTTTAGGGACTCCTTTTGGGAAATCATGACGTTTTATTAGAAAAAAATTCCAATCAAATTTAGGGAAAATTGTTGAAAGCTCTTTTTTTAGGGCATCTTTTAAAAACAGTGCCCATGCTTCTACTTGATAGTTTTCTAGGCTATCTATAATGATTCCAATGCTTATCTTTTCATTCATAAAAGTACCTTTCATTTATGATAAAAGAATATGAATAACTTTCTGAAGCACAGGAAGGGTAATGAAGCTTATGAAAATTCCAAAACCAACAAGTGCTGCTGTTAGCCTAGGTGAAAGTCCTGCAAGGATTGCAAGAGCACCAGCAGAGACCATTGGCGGCATTCCTGCTTCAAAAACGGCAACTTGGGTAGCTTGCCCTTTTAAGTGAAGAAATTTGGCAATTAAAAGGGCAATTGAAGGAGCAATACAAAGTTTTATTAAAAGACCAACTGTTAATGGTGTTAGCCCTCCCTCTTCTAACTTTAATCCTAGCTGAAATCCTACAGCAACCATGACCAAAGGGACAAGAGTAGAACCGAGTGAAGAGAGGAGCCCGACTATGACTTGGGGTATTTTACATCCCCATAAAAGGCTAGCTATAATAAGGGCTATAAAAGGTGGAAAACTTGTTATTCTTATAATTATTTCCTTTAAAGAAAGTTTGGCATCTTCAGACGTACCGTAAACTGCAAGTATAATTGCTCCATATGTTGAAAGTGCCAAAAAGGAACCGAGTTGATCGTATATAATAGCATAGGCAGTTGCTTCTTCGCCAAAAAAGGCCCTGACCATAGGTATTCCAAGAAATGATGTATTTCCTAAGGGAATCATAAGCAACAAACAGCCAGTTAAAGATTTGTGCCAGCATAATATTTTAGAAGATATTATTACAAGTATTGCACTTATAATTACCATGATCCAAGGTAAAACAGCTGTAAAGATTAACTCTTGTGAAAATACCAGCTTTGGTATTTTAAGTAAGATTAAGGCTGGTAAAGAGACATAGATTACAAAGATATTGAGAATATTTGAAAACTCTCTGGGTATCTTTTCTATTTGTTTTAGAAAGATCCCGATTAAAAGATATGTTATTATATTAATAAAATTTTCCATATCGTAGTAGATATATTAGTCAGTTAGAGTCTTAACTTAAATAGCCAATTTTCATTTTTTGGGGCCTTTTCATTTTTATTGAGTTGAATTACCCTAGTTGTGCAAAACATAACAAAAAGAGAGGAGGAAAAGAATGAAAAAGTTGATTGTGTCAATTGCATCAGGGGCCTTGCTTTCTGCAGGTGTAGCCTTTGGTGGAAGCCATGGTGTTCATTGGGGATATAGCGGCGATATTGCTCCTGAGTATTGGGGCAGTTTAGATCCAGCCTTTGAAATGTGTTCAAAGGGGAAGAATCAGTCTCCCATTGATCTAAAGGGCTTTATAGAAGCTGAGCTTGCTCCAATAAAATTTGCTGATTCAGGAGAATGGAGCAATGTAATAAATAATGGTCATTCCATTCAGGTAAATTGCAAGGAAGGGAGTTCTATAGCAATTGATGGCAAGATATTTAAGTTAATTCAATTTCATTTTCATACCCCAAGTGAGAATTTGATTGAAGGGAAGTCTTTTCCAATGGAGGCACATTTTGTTCATGCAGACAAAGATGGAAATTTGGCTGTAGTTGCCTTGATGTTTGAATATGGTGAGGCAAACCCTATAATTGAAAAGATATGGGCAAAAATGCCTGAAAAAGCAGGCGGAAAGAATGATATTCAGCCTGAATTTAGCCCATATTCACTGCTTCCCAAAGATAAAGATTACTATAGGTTTAATGGCTCACTAACTACTCCTCCATGTTCAGAAGGAGTAAGGTGGTTTGTTCTTAAAAAGACAGTAACAGTGTCAAAAGATCAGGTGGCTAAGTTTGCTCGTGTAATGGGAGTTCCAAATAATAGGCCCGTTCAGCCAATAAATGCCAGGCCAATTCTTAAGTAGAAATTTTGATCTTAAATGGAAGTATTAGTTTTTGATTTAAATTAAATAATACAAGGCCTAGTTTACTAGGCCTTGTTTTTATACTTTTTTAATATTGATTAAGCTAAAAACAATTGCACAAAAAAAAGATATTAAAAAACCTGGAATTATTTCATAAAGATCAAATATTCCTCCTGTGAGATTCCTCCATACTATCACGCTAAATCCTCCTGATAAAATTCCAGAAATAGCACCTGCTTTATTCATTTTTCGCCAGAAAAGAGATAGAAGAATCACTGGCCCAAATCCTGCTCCAAATCCTGCCCATGCATAGGCAACCATATCAAGCACTTTGCTATTTGGATTTTTTGCAAGAAATATGGCAATAATGCTTATTATTAAAACAGTAACCCTACCGATTAGTACAAGTTCTTTTTGACTGGCTTGCGGTCTAAAAAGTGCCCTGTAAAAATCTTCTGTTAGTGCCGAGGCTGAAACTAAAAGTTGTGAATCCGCAGTGCTCATTATTGCTGCTAAAATTCCTGCCAAGCACACTCCAGAAAGCAATTGTGGAAATAGGCCTTGAACCAAAAAGATAAAGACTTTTTCTGGATCTTGGAGAGTTTGCTTAAAATAAAGGGCACCAGCAAGTCCTGCTAATACTGCCCCACACATTGCTAAAAATGACCAGCTAACGCCAATTATTGTAGCCTTTTTAATATCTTTAGTGGATCTTGTGGCCATAAATCTTGCTAGAATGTGAGGTTGACCAAAATATCCAAGCCCCCAGGCCATCAAAGAAAGGATTGATATAATGCTATAACAGTTATCTTCTGCATCCAAAAACGGATTTAGAAAATTAAAGTCAACGCTTGTTCCTTGCAGGCTTCCTATATCTTTATAAGCAACGATAGGCACAATTAGAAGGGCCATTAACATCAACATTGCTTGAAAGGCATCTGTCCATGAAACAGCTAAAAAGCCTCCTAAAAATGTATAACTAAGTATTGCTAAGGCACCAAAAAACATAGAGTAAAAATAAGGAAATCCAAATATTGAGGCAAACAACTTGCCTCCTGCTACAAAGCCAGAGCTTGTATATATCGTGAAAAAGAATAGTATCAAGAGCGCAGATACGCATCTTAAAATTCCAGATGAGTCATTAAATCTATTTTCAAGATATTCTGGGATGGTAATAGAATTACCAAAACGGACACTAAACTTCCTCAGTCTTTTGGCAACTAATTTCCAATTAAGAAAAATGCCAACAAGTAATCCTAGAACGAGCCAAAGCCCTTTTAAGCCTTCTGTATAAATGAGGCCAGGAAGGCCAAGGAGAAGCCAGCCACTCATATCCGAGGCACCTGCACTTAATGCTGCAACAAACGCCCCTAACTTTCTGCCTCCAAGAATGTAGTCAGATATATTTTTTGTTTTTTTATAGGCTACTATGCCTATTACAAAAACAATCAACAAATAACATATAAAGGCCAGTACAACTAAATTATCCACCATAACCTCCCACGTAATGTAACTGGCCTATATAAGGCGATTTTTAAAATCTGACAACAATTAAACTATATTGTCATAGCTATAAATTTCAGTTGCATAAAAACCAATAGGACTAAATTTTAATCTTTTAGATTTTTCTTCTTTTGCCTTTTTTACAAGTTTTTCTGTTTGGCTGTTTAGGATGACGAAATCAAGGCCTGCATTTTTAAAAATTTCTATAGCAGAAAGTTCAAATTCTTGTCGATATCCGGGGCTTAATCCTTTTGTAAGATTGCTTAGTCCTGCAATAGTGTGAACTTTTTTAGGTCGTAGCTGGCCTATTAAATATATGGATTCAGCAAAAAAAGTCACATCTGGCATATTAATAATTTCTCCACTACTATTTTTAGCAAGTCTTGGTCTAAGTACAGGATCGATAATCAGTTTTTCAAGTGGAAATTCTTTTTCTTCGCAAAGTTCAAGTACATCTTCAGCTAAGAGGCAGATCTCATCAAGGCTTCTGGGCAAAAACCCCTTTTTTGTCATAAGTACTACAAGTCCTGCTCCAAGACACTTGGCACCTGAAATCATGCTTTTAAGCCTGTCATGGTCAGCAGTAACACAATTTATAAATACTTGGTTGCGCCCTGAATTTTCTATTGCATCCTTTAAGCTAGAAGGAATTGGAGATATAAAGAGAGGAAAATTACCTAAATTTTTTGCTACTTGCACAAGCCATGGCAAGAGTTCGTCTGAGCTATGCCATCCTCCAAGATTAATTTCTATGGCATCTACACCATTTTTTAAACTAGCTTCAATCTGATTTTTTATAAACTTTTCATCCTTCTTAACAATAGCCTCATAAACAGCACTGTTAAAAATATTTATTTCTTGGCTTATTACAAACATAAATAACCCTCCTTTTGGCCAGCAGGTGAAGGGAGGACAAGAGGAAGGAAAAGCATGAGATAATACGCTAGTTGTACAGCCTTAAGCCTCGAAGCTGAACAACTCCTTCCTCAGGCCGGTCTCCCGGCTTTCGGATCATCCCTGTTAGATCGGCCTTCCCATTACGCAAAGGCGTAACAGTGGCAAAATTGATTGATCTAACAAGTCCCCGATCACGGTTGCGGGCCAGCGCCGGATTTTCACCGGACTTCCCGAGCACCTGAGGCACAATATGTTGTTGTATGATATAAGTCTAAACTATAAGTTGAGTTTGTCAAGAATGCTTTTCAGGTTTGGTCTTAAAACAAAATTTTTCAAAATCATGGCCAGAAGGTTTTTGATACACTCTAAGTCCAAATTCTGGAATGCATGCAAGAATGTGATCAAAAATATCTGCCTGAATTCCTTCGTATCTTATCCAATTAGTATCACTTGAAAAGGCATAAACCTCAAGAGGAAGGCCTTCTGGAGTAGGGGCTAGTTGTCTAACCATAAATGTAAGATCTTTTCTGACCCTGGGATGGTTTTTAAGGTAGTGAGTAAGATATGCCCTAAATGTACCTAGATTAGTCATACGTCTTCCATTAACCAGAACAGAATCGTCAATATTATGGGCCTTGTTATATTCTTCTAACTCCTTTTCTTTCTTTTCAATGTATTCCTTTAATATTTGTATTTTTTTCAGTCTGTTTATTGTTTCTTTATCAAGAAAGCGTACACTCGTCTGATCAATCAGTATAGCCCGCTTTATCCTCCTTCCTCTGGCCAATTTCATCCCTCGCCAGTTTTTAAAAGATTCTTGAATAAGCTTATATGTGGGAATGGTGGTAATTGTCTTGTCCCAGTTTTGTACCTTTATTGTATAAAGAGCGATCTCTATCACATCTCCATCTGCATTGCATTGAGGCATTTCAATCCAGTCACCAACTCTTACTAGATCATTTGTGACAATTTGAATGCTTGCTACAAAAGATAAGATGGTATCTTTAAATATTAAGAGAATAAGGGCTGTCATGGCACCTAGGCCACTTAAAAGACCTACAGGTGATAGACCAAGAAAATAGCAAACAATAATTATTCCTACAGCTAAAAAGAGCACCAGCTTTACAATCTGTACATAACCCTTGAGAGGCCAGCGCCAAGAGATAGGATGCATGTTGTAAATATCTAGAGCAGCACTTAATAGTCGCTCAATTACAAAGGCAATGTCAATTACTACAAATGGATATACTAGGCCTAGAAGAGACTGAGGAAAGCCTGGTACAAGACGTGCGATATAATTGAAAGTTATAGCAGGTGCTAAAAGTGCAAGGGGGACAAAGACTTTTCTATCAATAAGGACATCATCCCACTTATTCTTTGTGCGTTTAAGTGCAATATGTAAGAATCTTATTATTAAATAACGTACAAATAAGTAGCTAAGAAAACATGAGATGCAAATAAGCCCAACAATAACTAACCAATAGATATATGGATTCTCATTAATGGAAGAGTTTATTATTGTTAAGAAAAAATCATTAATTTGTCTGTTGATTTCCATGTTAAGCTTTGTTTTGTAGTATTGCCCAGAGATTTTTTACTTGTTCTTCTGTATTGTCAAGACTGTTTGAATTATCAATAACATAATCAGCTCTTTTTATCTTTTCACTCAAGGGCAATTGGCAGCTTTTTCTTTTCTTTATCTGATCTATATCCATCCCCTTTTCTAAAAGCCTTTTTTGGGCAGTTTGTTCATTTGAATAAACTGTTATTACCTTATTAAAAAACTTCTTCATATTAGCTTCAAACAAAAGGGGTACTTCAGCAATTACTATTTTGTCTTTATTTTTTCTCACTACTTCTTGAATCTTTTTTAAGACAAGAGGATGAATTAATTTTTCAACAGCTTGTCGTTTGTTGGGATTGGAGAAGATGACCTCTGCCATCTTTTTTTTATTAAGGCTG
>CAYMRT010000057.1:0-2469 GCA_964392885.1 uncultured Desulfobacterales bacterium
TTTTAGATTTCAAGTATGATCTCTTTACAGATATTTATTATCAGTTCTTGATTTATCTTGATGAAATGCAGAGATCAGAAGATTTCGAAATTTATAAAACATGGACGGTAGGTGATGCTATCCCAGGATTCTTTATCAAACACAATACAGTAGCATCTAAAGAAGATGAAATATATAAACTCCAATATAAATTTGGTAAAGTTAACAATTTTGATCAAAATATGAGTAACTTTATTCGTTTATGTATTGGTAGGGATATGCTGCCACTTGTAACAAATAATATTGGATCTAGTATTGAGATTAGCAAACCCTATCGGAAAAGTGCAGTTTATCATGCTTTGCTTTTCAATATCTATAAAAAACATCCAGAATTAGACTATAAAGATAAAATGAAATTTTTACTTGAGCTTATTGCTCCTGGCTTTAAAGAGGAGGATGCAGATATTATCTTGGAAAAGAATTGGAAGTTTATTGAAGTGGATTTTGATAAATATATTCATAAATTGAATAGTAAGAAAAATTCCTAACTTTTCATAACTCTTAGGATATAATCCTAACTTATTTTAGAACAAGGAAGAAGAATGAAATTAAGATCTATACTATTTGGATTGTCTGTTATGGCGATTACTGCCAATGCAGGGTTTTTCGATCATGATAAAGCCTATTATGACAAACATCCAGAAGAGGCACAATCAAAATTTAAACTTTGTGATAAGGCAGTAGCCGTAGCTCTTGGAAAGGGTGATATGGCATTAGCGGAAAAGTACGATAAGGATCCAGAATGCAAAGCAGCTAAAAAATCCTATATTGAAAATCGTAATAAGATCCGTAAAGCCAAGCGTGAAGCAGAACAGAAAAAAAGAGCAGAAGCCAAAGCCAAAGCTGATGCTCAATATGAAATAGACTATAAAGAGCAACTGGAACTCCAGAAGAAAATGCCATACGCAGAATTTTATAAAACTAAAGACTCTTGTGGTTTGGCTATCGGTAGAGTCTCCGCTAAATGCAAAGTGTATCAGGAGCTTAGACTCAAAAGAAAAGATCAGGCAATGGCAGATCTTATTTCAAAGCACCAGGGCGATGATCTTATAGCTTATAGAGAAAAGACCTGCAAAGAGCAGGGCTACCAAAGTGCAAACTGTGATTTGGCTATGGGAGCTACTGCCAAAGATGAGCAAAATACTATCAAAAGGTTATCAGGAGACAAAGAAGCTCTTAAAAAAGTATTTAACGAATGTTCATCAAAAGTTGCAGCATATCAGAAAAAAATGAAATGGAATGAAGCCAATGCACTTACTCAAAGCTTCAAATGTCGTACCGCAATGGCAGCAGCTAGAAATTTTGGTGTATTTGGGCTTAGTCAGCCGATGAAATAGGAGGAATAGCAATGATTATAAACTGCTACAAAGAACTAAGAGGATCTGGACTTGCATGGTGGGCTTGTGTTGGACTGATTATCGCTGCACCTGTACTTTACCTATATGGGAAGCTCACGGAGACAAAATAGCCTGTAGTAATATATGGTATTTATTGCGGCATTTTCTACACATAACCCTTAAAAGAGGATATAAGCTTGTGTATCCTCTTTTATCATTATTTACTAAATTTCATCCCTCTTAATATTTTTGGTACTCCCTTGATACGCTACTTTTTTACTATTGTTCGTAGGATCCAAGATAATAGGTTCAGAAGAGGTGTTTTTAGCCTTTGGAGAGGTTGGGGCTATGGAGTGTTCGCCCTGGGCTAAAGAGTCCTCTATGGGCTTATTTTGCATATCCTCTTTTAAGGGTGATTGCCGTTTGGATCCAAACTCTTTATTGAAGTGATACCTAAATGTATCATAGGGCATTTTCCAGTTCAATTTGTCTTTAAGAACTCTATGCAGCATAGTCATTTTTCGGTACCCTTTTTTGGTGTAATACTCCTCAATCATATCTAGTGCAGAGTAAAACTCTCTTATCGCTTCACCAACTGGGAGTCGATCTTCATATTTTCTACTTTTTGCCATGCATCTCTCCAAAAGTTTTCTATAGTATAACATAGTTACCAATAGTTTTCTATTTTTATTAAAGAGGAGCCAAAAAAGCTATTTTTCGATATAATCGAAACAAATCGAATAAATTAGAAGTTGAATAGAAAGGCAGGATGGGTTTATAGCCTCGTAAAACAAGTTTTACAATGATCTAAACGTCCTGAAACTTATTTGTCCGCGCCGGAGCATTTGGACACCGCCGCCGGTCATATGTGGACAGTAGCTAAGTTGTAGATATTCTCACCGCCATTATAGCACAAGTGTCCACATGCCTATTTTTTTGCCATCACTTTTCTCATAGATTCCCCCTTCATTTCAATTCTGTGAGCAGCATAGATCAATCTGTCCATCATGGCATCTGCAATAGTGGCATTGCCAAGATAGTTATGCCACTCTTTGACAGGGAGTTGGGCAGTGATAATAGTGGAACCCGACAG
>CAYMRT010000058.1:0-8524 GCA_964392885.1 uncultured Desulfobacterales bacterium
GAAGAGATATCAAATGTGCCGCTTAGTAGAAGTGGCACAAATGATGATTTGAATGCAACAAACATTATAAGGCATAGACATGCTTCAACAAAACATTTAAAACAGGCTATAGATAAGATTTTTGATTATGTTGATAAGACAAACTTTGCTGCTCTTGGTTGGTTGGGGATTATTGCATCTATTTTTACTGTAGTATCACTTATGTCTCGGATAGAAGAGACTATGAATACAATATGGCAAACAAGTCGAACAAGAGAGCTTGGAAGAAAAGTTATTGATTATATTGCATTAATTGTTTTACTACCTCTTTCTGTAAATTTTACTTTTTGGGCAATAACAGCGACTCAAAATGAGGCGTTTTTTGAAAAAATAGCATCTACCTTAAAAATTACTTGGCTTTTTCCTTTATTATTTAAGTTCCTTCCATTTTTCTTAATAATTTCTACCTTTACTATTCTTTATAGGTTTATGCCAAATACTTGGGTAAAATTTGGCCCAGCTATTTTAGGTGGTATCTTAGGGGGTACAGGTTGGATATTTGTACAGACCCTTTATATTAAGCTTCAGATAGGTGTGGCAAAATATAATGCAATTTATGGCTCTTTTGCCACCTTGCCTCTATTTATATTTTGGCTCTATATTGGCTGGCTCATTTTTCTTATTGGTGCAGAACTTTCTTTTGCAATACAAAATTATAAACGGCTTAAACCTCTTAAAAGGCCTTTGAGCCCATTAAAAGAGTTTGGATTGGCTATTGATATAATGGAGGTTTCTCATAAGTACTTAGATAAAGGAAAGGGGATTACTAGGGAAAGGCTTGCAGATGAACTTGGCTATTCAATTGCTGAAATAGACAGAGTTGTAGAAAAGCTTATTAGATCAAGGCTTTTAATCCTAACAGAAAGGCATGATGAGCTTCTGCCTGGAATTTCAAGACATAAGCTTAAACTTTCGCGCCTATTTGATAGTTTGTGCGGAAGGCCTGAATTTAGAGAAAGTCATGGCGAAAAGGTGGTTCAAAAGTTCTATGAAGAGGCACAAAAAAAATTAGATGATATGTCTTCTTTTAATTTTTAAGAGAACCTCAAAAATCTTTTTCTGCCTTTGCAGCCTTAAAAACCACACAATTTAGCATTGCAATACTGTTCTTTGAAGCTGGAGGCCAATATATGATCTACTATTGATCTCATGCTAGAATACTTCCGATTCTATGCCTCTCTCGCTCTGTAAACAATTTATTTCTCTACTATTTATAGGCTCACTATAGCCTTCTATTTCTAAATGTCACAAAGATTGGGCATAGAATCTGTAAGTTGAATCGACCCACACTGCTCCACTGGTTATTTCCATCGTCAAGTAACTCCTGAAATACTTAGAGTTTGGTATCTTCTACTCTATCCTCTATGAATAAATTAAAAACTTCATAAATGACATCCTGTCGAAAAAAGGCTTCTGAAATTCTAAATCAAACTAGTTCTGCTAGTGTTGACTTTTTTATATTTATTCATATATTAATGGCACTAATATCCATATTAGTGGATATTAGGCGGGCGTAGCTCAGTTGGTAGAGTACAAGCTTCCCAAGCTTGGGGTCGCGGGTTCGAGGCCCGTCGCCCGCTCCATCCCTTTTTGAGGTTTGGCTGCCAGCTAAATTTACTGGCAGTGCTTACTTCGATGAGTGGAGGTATAAATTAATTATATCTTTGTCTCTAAAGAAGTGGGCTCTGCCCACTTTTTTTGTGGTATTGAATAGTAACAAAAAAATGACATTTGAAGAAAGGAAAAAAGAAATAGTAAATAAAGTTACACACTTGGTAAAACCTTTGGCAGAGTATAATGATATCGAGCTCGTGCTTGTAGAGTTTGTCAAAGGGCCAAGAGGAAATATATTAAGACTAGTTATAGATAAAGATGGTGGAGTAACTCTTGATGATTGTACTAGAATAAGTCGAGTTGTTAGTGATCTTCTTGATGTTCATGATCCTGTGCCTGGCAGTTACAGTCTTGAAGTGTCATCACCTGGCATTAATAGACCGTTAGTGAAAAAAGATGATTACAACAAGTTTTCTGGAGAAAAAGTGCTTATAAAATTAGCTGAACCACTAGAAGGCAGAAAAAAGTTTAAGGGAGTTTTAAGGGGTATAATTAATGATGATGTTGTGATTGAAAGTTCAGGGCAGAAATTTTATCTGCCATACAGTTTAATTATAAAAGCAAGATTAGATATTCTTTAAGTTAGGATGGAGATATGGATTTAGGATTAAAAAAGATAATAGATCAAGTCAGTAGAGAGAAAGGCCTAGAACGTCAGGTGCTGATATCTGCATTAAAGGAAGCCATTACCTCTGCAGTCAAAAAGCGTTTTGGGCCTAAAATGGATATAGAGGTAAACTATAATGAAAATACTGGAGAGTTAGAGGTTTATCAATTTAGGTTGGTAGTACCAGAGGTTAAGGATCCGAATACTGAAATATCTTTAGAAGAAGCTAAAGAGCTAGACCCTGAAAGTGAAATTGGAGATAGCATCGGCACTAAAATGGATATGGATAAGCTTGGCAGGATAGAGGCCCAATCTGCTAGGCAGATTATCATCCAGAAGATGAAAAGTGCCGAGATGGATGTGATATATGACGAGTTTAAAGACAGAGAAGGAGAGGTTGTAAACGGAATTGTTCAAAGGTTTGAAAGAGGGAATGTGATTATAAATCTTGGCGGGGCTGAGGCAATCTTGCCACCTTCTGAGCAAATACCAACTGAAAGTTATAGACGTGGAGACAGGTTAAGAGCATATATTGTTGAGGTCAAAAAGACTCCTAGAGATACTCAAATTATTCTTTCTAGAACTCATCCAGAGTTTTTAAGAAAGCTTTTTGAAATTGAAGTTCCTGAAATAGCTGAGGGAATAGTACAAATAATGGGCGTGGCAAGAGAGCCAGGGAGTCGTTCTAAAATTGCAGTTAGTTCAAGTGAGATAGATGTTGATCCAGTGGGTGCTTGTGTTGGAATGAGAGGGTCAAGGGTTCAAGCTATTGTGCAGGAGTTAAGGGGGGAAAAGATAGACATAGTACCTTGGAGTCCTGATCCTGCAAAATATGTTTATAATGCCCTGGCGCCTGCAGAATGTACTCAAGTTACAGTAGATGAAGAAAATGAGTCGTTAGAAGTTATTGTGCCAGATGATCAATTATCTCTTGCAATAGGCAGACAGGGACAAAATGTGCGCCTTGCTGCCAAGCTTATGGGTTGGAAGATAGATGTTAAGAGTGAGACAAGATATAAAAACAGCCAAGATCCAAATTATCAGGCAATGATTAAATACTTGGGAATGAGCGAGAGCGTAGCAGATCACCTTTTTAAAAAAGGAGTTCGTTCAATTGGAGATTTGGCTAAGGCAGATCCTGATGAATTGGAGCTGAGAAAAGATGCCATTCCGTTTATTGAAGCAGCTCAAAAATTTTTAGAGGAAAAGGGGCAAGAGTTCGCTTATATTCCTATAGAAGAGCAAAAGGAAGAGGTTGAAGCAGAAAAAAAGGAAGATATGGAAAAGATAGCACCCGATAAAGAACAAGAAGAGATGGCTGGAGCTAATTCTTAGCAGGAATGAGACATGTGCCAATTAGAATGTGTGTTTTTTGTAGAAAAAAGTTGCCTAAAAGTGAAATGAAAAGATTTGTGCTTAGAGGAGAAGAAGTAATAGAGGAT
The DNA here is from genome assembly GCA_964392885.1 of uncultured Desulfobacterales bacterium. Taxonomy (GTDB): domain Bacteria; phylum Desulfobacterota; class Dissulfuribacteria; order Dissulfuribacterales; family QOAL01; genus JAADCZ01. The sequence continues at coordinate 3,703 of CAYMRT010000058.1, forward strand.
AAATTAAAGAAATTAAATGGAAGAGGCGCTTATTGCTGTTTAGATGATATGTGTATTGCACGGCTTAAAAACGATAAAAAGGGCCTTTTAAAAAAGGCCTTAATGAAAAAGAATGCCTCAAATAATGAGGTTTAATGTTTTTTGGGGGTAATTTTTAGAATGACTAAAATTAGAGTTCATGAGTTAGCCAAAGAGTTTGGTATGACCAGTAAAGAGATGGCCGATAGAATAAAGGATCTCGGCTATCCAATAAAAAATTACATGAGTACTCTTGAAGATTATGAGGCACAAGAAATAAGGAAAAAGCTTCGTCTTCAGGTAGAAGAAGATAAGAAAGAGAAGACACAAGAAGAAAGACCTCAAAAGGTGATTAGAAGAAGACATAGAGTACTTCATATAAAGAGAATAATTAAAAAATCTGAGGTAAAGCCTAAAGAGGAAAAGCCTACCCCCAAAGTTGAAGAACCTGTTAAGCAAAAAGAGGAAAAAGAAGCAAGACCTGAAGAAAAAAAGGTTCATAAATCTCTTGTTAAAAAACTAGGAACACTACCAGAGATTGCCAAAAAGAAAGAGGGCAAAGAAAAAATACAGAAAGAGACAGAAGAAGTTTCTATTAAAGTTTCTAAAGATGAAGTCACAAAAGAGGGTAAAAAAGAAGAAGAGATTGTAAAAGAAAAGGTAATAGAAACTAAAAAGACAGAAAAAGCCGAATCAATTATTTTGCCTCAAAAAGAGGAAAAAAGTCCTCTGACTGAAAAGGCCATTCCAAAAGAGACCAAAAAAGAAGAAAAAATTAAGAAAGAGAAAGAAAAGCACGAAGCAAAACCCCTTGTAAAAATTCTACAGAGGCCTCCTGTTGAGCCTAAAAAAGAGAAAGCTATTGAGGAAAAGCCTTCAAAGCCAGAAGAGAAAAAGGATAAGAAAAAAAGTGAAGAGGTAACCCTTAAGTTTCCAAAAGAAATTACCCTCCAGCCAGAAGCAGAAGAGAAAAAGACCAAGCCTTCTAAAGCTAAGGGTAAGAAAAAGGGGAAACGAGTTGTCAAGGCTACAGACCTTGGTGCCTCTGGCAAGAAAAGAAAGCCTTTTAAGAAAAAAGATAAAAAAGAGGCCATCAGACAAATACTCAAAGAGGAAGAAGGGATTTCAAAGGTTGGCAAAAAGGCGGCAAAAGTGCAAAAAACTCAAGCCCAAAAGGAAGAGAAGCCTGTTGGCACTGCACCTATTAAGGCAGAGAAAAGAAAGATCACTATGGTTGAAACTATTCAGGTTAGTGAACTTGCGAAAAAGATGGGTGTAAAAGAGGCAGAGGTCATAATGAAACTCATGTCTCTAGGTGTTATGGCCACAGCTAACCAAACAATCGATTATGATACAGCCGCTCTTATTGCTTCTGAATTTGGCTATGAGGTTGAGAAAAAGAGTGTTGCAGAGGACATAATTGAACAAATTCAAAAAGAGGTAAAAGGTGGTGAGCCTGTTCCACGGCCTCCTGTGGTGACCATTATGGGCCATGTAGATCATGGTAAGACCACACTTCTTGATACTATTAGAAAGAGCGATGTTGCAGCCAAAGAGGCTGGAGGAATAACACAGCATATAGGTGCTTATGAAGTCACTTTGCCATCAGGGGATCAGGTTGTGTTTTTAGATACTCCTGGTCATGAGGCCTTTACATCAATGAGGGCAAGAGGTGCAAGTGTTACTGATGTTGTAATTCTTGTGGTTGCTGCAGATGATGGAGTAATGGCACAGACTAGAGAGGCAATTGATCACGCAAGGGCGGCAAATGTTCCAATAATAGTGGCAGTTAACAAAATAGATAAGCCTGGTGCCAATCCAGATAGGGTAAAGACAGAGCTTTCTGAGCTTGGCCTTGTTCCAGAAGATTGGGGAGGAGATACTATTTTTGTAAATGTATCTGCCAAGATGGGTACAGGCATTGATGAACTTTTAGAATTACTTGTGCTGCAGGCAGAAGTCCTGGAACTTAAGGCAGATCCAAAGCGTCCAGCTATTGGTACTGTTATTGAATCTAAGCTTGATAGAGGTAGGGGGCCTGTTGCAACTTTATTAGTTAAAGAAGGGACGCTCCATATTGGAGATGCAATTGTTTGTGGCCTTCATTATGGAAAGGTGAGGGCAATGTTAAATGACAGGGGTGAAAAGATAGAAGAGGCAGGCCCATCAAAGCCAGTGGAAGTACAGGGCCTTTCTGGTGTGCCTGAAGCTGGAACGCAATTTATTGTTGTGCCAAATGAGAAAAAGGCTAGAGAGGTTGCAGAATATAGACAAAGAAAGGCAAGAGAAGCAGAGCTTGCAAAGAGCAAAAAGATCAGCCTCGAAACCGTCTTTGAAAAGATGAAGGAAAAGGATCTAAAGGTCCTGAATTTAGTAATAAAGGCAGATGTGCAGGGTTCTTTAGAGGCCATTTCGGAGGCACTCAAAAAATTAAGCACTGATAAAATTAAGATCGAAATTGTGAGGGGTGGTATAGGTGCAATTACCGAGTCTGATGTACTTTTGGCCTCGGCATCTGATGCGATCATAATAGGATTTAATGTAAAACCAAGTCCGCAAGCAAAACAGCTTGCAGCAAAAGAGCATGTAGATATCAGGTTTTATGATGTTATTTATCATGCCATCGAGCAAGTAAAAGATGCCATGGCTGGCCTCCTTGAGCCTATCTATAAAGAGGAGATTCTTGGCACAGCGGAAGTGCGGCAGACTTTCCGCATTTCAAAGGTTGGTACAGTTGCAGGTTGTTATGTACTTGACGGGGTGATTAAAAGGAACGCCCTTGCAAGGCTTCTTAGAGATAATGTAGTTGTTTATACAGGGAAAATCGACTCTCTAAGGCGTTTTAAAGATGATGTTAAGGAAGTACAGGCTGGATATGAATGTGGTATTGGCCTTGAAAAATTTAACGATATTAAGGTTGGAGACGTTATTGAGGCTTATGAAATGAAAGAGATTAAACCAGATATCGGAAGTAGTGTTGAAGAGGCATCAGAAAATAAGCAAGATAATTAGTAAGATATGGTAATTGCAGTGGCAAGGATAAGGTTTAATCTTCCTGGCAACAACTCCCTCAAGGGTAAAAGAAAGGTTGTTAAAAGCCTAGTAGCTCAGGTGAGAAATAAGTACAATGTTGCTTGCTCAGAAGTAAAATTTCACGATATATGGCAGACCGCAGAAATTGGTCTTTGTACTGTTGGAAACAGTGAACCAGTATTGGCATCTGTTATGGAAAAAGTGCTTAATTATGTAGAAAATACTTGTCCATGTGAGGTTGTTGATTCGGAACTTGAGATTATTCACATGGGTTAATTTTTTATGATTATGGATTATCAAATACCTGATGGAATTTTTTTTAAGCAAAGATCTTTTTCTCGATCAGACAGAGTCGCAGACCTGTTGAGAGAAGAAGTAGCTAATATGCTTCTTTTTGAAATAAAAGATCCTAGGGTTCAGGGGATAGTGACCATTATCTCCGTAAAGGTTACAAAAGATCTTCGTCATGCTGATTTTTTTATAACCGTAAGAGGCGGTGAAAAAGAAGAAAAAGATGCACTTACAGGTCTTGGAAAAGCAAGTGGTTTTATCAGACGAAATCTTGGCAGACGAATTAGAATGAGAAGAGTGCCAGAACTTCATTTTAAAATTGATAAGACGATTCAGGCACAAGAGCATTTGGAAGAGCTTTTTAAAAAGATTCATGAAGAGGGATAACAGTAAGTTTTCACAGATAGCTGGAGTAATAACTGAGGCTGAAAATTTTATAGTAACAGTACATGAAAGGCCTGATGGAGATGCTCTAGGATCAATGCTTGCTGTTGGACATGCTCTTAAAGGTCAAGGGAAAGATGTGATTCTTTACGCAAAAGATGAGGTGCCAAAGGGTCTTGATTTCCTGCCTGGCTCTAAAATGATAACAAATTTTTTACCAGAAGATCTTAACGCTAACTACTGCTTAATACTTTTAGATTGCCATGAAGTAGATAGGCCAGGTGAGGAAGGTGTCAGGCTTTTTAAAAATGCAAATCAAGTTGTTGTGATAGATCATCATCTTGGTAAGGGGCCATGTAAAGCCGTTGATCTTCCATGTTATGAACTAATAGACTCTACTGCGTGCGCTACAGCAGAGCTTTGCTTTTATTTATTGAAACACTTAGGGTGGCCAATAAATAAAGATATTGCCACCTGTCTTTATACTGCTGTTTTAACAGATACAGGTGGGTTTAAGTATAGCAATACAAACATAGAGACCTTTGAACTTGCAAAGAGCTTGGTAAGTTATGGAGCAGAGCCATATAAAATAGCTTTGAATTGTTTCGAGTCTAAGCCTCTTTCAAAGGTAAAACTTTTAGGATTGGCACTTGAAACGCTAGAGGTTTATTATGACGGTCTTTTATCTATTATGAACGTAACTCCCGAGATGTTTGATATATGTGGTGCAAAGGAATCTGAAACCGACGACTTTGTTTCTTATGCAAGGGCGATTGATACAGTTGAAATGGCAGCTCTTATTAAAGAGGCAAAACCTGGCAATGTATCTGTAAGTCTTAGATCAAAAAAATATGTAAATGTAGCCGAAATTGCAAATAAGTTTGGTGGTGGTGGCCATTTTAATGCAGCAGGTTTTAGAGTAAATGGCAACCCTGAAGAGATAAAAAAGCAAGTAATAGCTATTGCTGGCGAGTATCTTAGCAAAAATTGTCTATGAAGAATGGGATATTAATAATTGATAAACCAAAAGGGATGACTTCTTTTAAGGCTGTAGAAGCTATAAAAAAGCGTCTTAAAGTAAAAAAGGTTGGTCATA